>CAYUGW010000001.1:0-4772 GCA_964444245.1 uncultured Blastocatellaceae bacterium
TGACCGCTTCGATTCCTTCGGCGATGATTTCGCAATTTAATACGATCAGCGAACCGACCGCCGCATCACCATTTGAGCGGGCAATTTCGCCCAGTTCCAGACATCTACGCATAAAGTCTTCGTCATTTTTCATCGTTATCAATTTTTTTTAAGCTGCCGGATTTCCGCTTCCAGCTTTTCGATATGTTCGTAGAGCGGCTGATTTAATTTCCCGATTTCCTCGATCGTAAAACGCGGCGTGATATGCTGCGGACAATTCCAGTCGAAGGCTTCAACGTGCATCCGCATCGCTCGTTCGATTTTCGCCGGATATTTTTCATCTTTTAATTTTTCGATCAGATCAGTCGCGTTTGACGCTTCCAGAACTTCAACGCGGGCGAAGATTTTCAAACGCCGGCGGTTCGGATAATCCATCAGGATCAGAGCGGCGCGGTCGTTTTTTGTCAGATTGCCGACGCTGACGTATTGCAGATTACCGCGAAAATCGGCAAAGGCAAGTGTTTTTTTGTCCAGAACCTTCAAAAAACCGGGGTTTCCGCCGCGAAACTGCACATACGGCTGCCCCGTCTCGCCGACGGTTGCCAGATAAAAGCTGTCTCTTGCGGCAATAAAATCGGCTTCGGCAAACCCGATCTCCGTGCCGCGCTCTATTTGCTCCATCCGCTCGTATTGACGGCGCGAGCCGTATTTTTCCTGCTGGTGTTTGACGCTTTCGGTAAAAGCGATTCCCGCAAAATTCTTTATCATATTTTTTTCAAAAATGTGAGAGGCGAAACCTGAATTTACCTCATTTGCCCCTCACATAATGTTTTGTCCGACTTGCTAAAAAGTCAGAATATTGTAACCTTCTGCCGTCAAACGGGCTAGACTCGGCAATCCCGTCGTATTCGGCACATCATTGCCGGTAATAAGATCCAGCCCGCAAGCCTCCGCTCCGGTGCGTGCGCCGAAAACGTCGGCACATCCGCACGAAGCTCCGCTTACCCTATCCTTGACCGCCGTAAATAATTCATACGCCGGATGCTCTTTATTAATCAATTCTCCCGCCCAGCGCGTTCCGGCACCCTGGAACAAAAGCCGAACTTCAAGACCTTGCTGTTTGAAATCATAAACTGCCGCCAATGCGTTAAATAATCTTCCCAATGCTTCTTCTGAACCCGCTTTCGGATCCGACAAAACTATTACAGATGTTTTACTCATTTGGTTTCTCCTTAAATTTTTATTAATGTTTTCCGCCAATTTTCTGTTTTGCCAGAAAAGCGCGAATAAGTTGTGTGATCTGCTCGCCTTCTTCTTCGAGTGCGAAATGTCCGGTGTCGAGCAGATGAAAATCCAGATTTTTCAGATCACGTTTATACGGCTCCGCACCTTCTGCCGGAAATATAAAATCGTTTTTGCCCCAGACGATCAATGTCGGCGGCTGATATTTGCGGAAATACTCCTGCCATTTCGGATAGAGCGGCGGATTTGAGCCGTATGAATAAAAAAGCTGAAGCTGTATTTCACGGTTGCCCGGGCGGTCAAGCAAAGATTGGTCAAGCGTCCAGGTGTCGGGCGAAATTGTCTGCGCGTCCCGAACACCGTGCGTCCATTGCCATTTTGTCGCTTCGAGCGTTAAAAATTTGCGGAGTTCGTCCGCGTTTTTTTCGCTTCGTTCCTTCCAAAAGGCTTTGAGCGGAATCCAGAACTCGCGCAAACCTTCATCGTAAGCGTTGCCGTTTTGCACGATCAAGGATTGTACCCGTTCAGGATATTTCGCCGCTAAACGAAAGCCGATCGGTGCGCCGTAATCCTGCACATAAAGACTATATTTTTCAAGCTTTAAAGCTTCGACGAATTTTTCGACCGTCTTTGCCAGATTGTCGAAACTGTATTCGAACTCATTGACCTTCGGCATCGAACTCTGCCCGAAACCCGGATAATCCGGCGCGACAACGTAATATTTGTCGGCAAGTGCGGGCATCAGATTGCGAAACATCTGCGAAGATGTCGGAAACCCGTGCAAAAGCAGGATCACCGGTTTCGTTCTATCGCCCGCCGAGCGGTAAAAAATGTCCAGTCCGTCAATTTTGATCGTGTTGTAAAGCACCCGCGAACTTTTCCGCGAAACTGTTTTGTCCGCCGGATCGCCTTTTTGCGCAGCGGCGAAAGAAGCGGTCATAAAAATTGCGAAAGCGAGCAAAAAAAGCGTTCCCGCCGATTGCCGCCAATAATTTTTTATTTGTTGTTTAATCATATTATTTGTTTTCAGCTAAAAGCCTTCCTTTTATTGTTTTTGTTTGCAAAAGAAAATTCGTTTTATTAATCATCGTATTTTGTCTAACCGTTCAAAATACATTTCAAAGGTTATAACAATAAATTCTAACTTGTCAAGTGTGTTTTTAATGGTTATAATAAAAAAGTTGGAGAGCGAAAAACAAATGACGGAAAACACTGGCGAAAACACCTTTTTCATGATCGGAAATAATCTGAGTCTGGACTTTATTAACACGGAATATGCCGAAAACGGGGAGCCGAAGGACGCGCTCTCCAGCTACGAGGATCTACTGGCGTGGGCGGTTGCCGCCAATCTGCTTGAGGCGAAACAGCGGACGACTCTTTTGCGGGAATCGGCTGATTTAAAAGCCGCCGGAGAAGTTTTTTCGAAGGCGTTAAAGTTCCGGTCGGAGCTGCGGGCGATGGTAGAAGGATTGGAGAGAGGAGAAAAAGTAAACCGGCAGACGCTGTCGGCGATCAATGAATTGCTGAGCTTTCAAATCGGTTTCACCGAACTCGTGCCGACCGGGGACGGTTTTCGCAAACGCTTTCGCACGAATTTTCGTGAGCCGACCGGATTGCTCACGCCGATCGCCGAAGCCGCCGCCGATCTGTTGTGTTACGGTAATCCGGTATATCTGAAAAAATGTGAAAATCCGGATTGTGTCCTGCATTTTTACGACACGAGCAAAAACCACAAAAGACGCTGGTGCAGTATGAACGCCTGCGGCAACCGCGCCAAAGCCGCCGCTTTTTATCAAAGACAGCGTAAAAAAACTTCGGCATCAAAAACATAGTCTTCCAAATTGTCTGCGCGCTTTTTGAATCTTGACTAATCGAGTGGCAGAAAGGTTTCGTTGACCGCTTCGCAAAGCCTACGGGCTAAGTCTTTTCGATTCGCATTTTTAATGGGTTGTTCGCCGAAATTTATGATCGCGGTAAAAGTTTTCAAACCGAACAGCCGCCATAAATGTTCGATAAAAACCGTATCGTCCCACCAGCAAACCGCCTGACCGGCACATATTTCTCCCGGATCTGTTTTATAACTGATCGCGGCGTAATAGACCGGCAGATTTTGTTTTGCGGCAAAATCCAAAAGCGAAGAGTTAAATTTGAGGACTTCTTTGCCACTGGTACTTGTCCCTTCCGGAAAGAAAGTAACCGATTCACCGTTCCGCAATTTTTGGGTAATCGCCAATTGAGTCCGCAAAATATCGCGGCGATTGTTCCGGTCGGTAAAAACGGTTCCCATATCAGAAATTATTTTTCCGGCTAAAAACCATTTTCGAACATCGCTTTTCGCGACAAAAACCGTTTCCGCAACCGACCTGAGAGCAGCGATATCAACATAACCGAGATGATTCGAAACCAAAAAGAAAGGCGGCGGCGGCGGTTTGCCGCAAACCTCGATCTTCATTCCGGAAATTTTAGTAAAAATGACGGCAATTCTGCCGAAAATCTCCTTTTGCCGGCAATCAGGGCGGCGGTAAAAGAATGAGCCGATCAAATAAAACGCATATAAACCGCAACTCAAACCGAAAAAAAGAATCATTTTCAGTGCAGCCCGGGAGTTTCTCAAAATGTAGTTTTCTGCGCTCATTCGGGTTCGAATTTAATTTATCAGATTGATCTTTCGGGCAAAAAAGTTCGTTTAATCAAATAAAACTTTTTCTGAATGCGGCATACGCCGATAAAACTCCCTTCGGGTCTTCGATCTGCAGCCAGTGTCCGATCTCCTCATTCAGAAGTATAACCTGCGGGTTCGGAATCAGTTCGAGATAACGTTCAACCATCGCCCGACCCGAATTAGGATCAGCCGGACCGTTGATAAAACACATCGGAATCGAAGTTTTTTGCATCGCGCCGATCCAGCGCGTTTGAAAACGCTGTTTGTCGAAAATCAGTCTCCCGAGCAGATAAGCGATCTCTTTTCCGTCATTATAATTGAGAATATCCCAAAAATTTTGCAGCAACTCTTGACCGGGTTTTGTAAACCGACCGAAAACCTCGCTCGTCGCCTTTTCAACCGCTTTTTTCGATATTATCCGGCTCAGAAGTTTGCCGACCGGTTTTGGCGAGCGCGATAAAAGCTTCTGGATCAAACGGGGTTTGTAAGCATCTGAAAAAAGTCCGCCGTTCAAAAATGCGACCGACTCGATCTTAAACGGGTTTTTGTTCTCAAGATCGCGAGCGATCAATTCCTGGACGACGCTGTTGCCGAGATCGTGTGAAAATATGTGAAAATTTTCAATCTTCAAATGTTGCAAAAGAGTCGAAAACATATCCACTAAATCTTCAAAACCGTATTCATAATTCCTGGGTTTATCGGAAAACCCCATCCCGAGCATATCGGGAGCGATGACCGTAAATTCGGATGTCAGTTCCGCCCAAACCGGCTTCCAGTCGAAAGTATTATACGGGTAGCCGTGAACGATCAAAAGAACGGGTCCCGTTCCTTCCCTTAAATAAAAAATATTGAAATCTAAAACCTTAATTAAATGTAAATAATGTATTAT
>CAYUGW010000001.1:4782-28580 GCA_964444245.1 uncultured Blastocatellaceae bacterium
ATTGAAATCCTTATATTTGAAGAACTGTCCGTTTGTCTTCCAGTCAAGTAATTCTTGCCGCATAAATTAGTAATGCCCCCGAGTTTGTTAAACCGTCTTGCTTAAAATCACATAAAACTTCGCCGGACGGGCGATTGATTGATACGAAAGTCCCAACATCGCCGCCAATCAGCCGCCTGTCCGCGAAGATTTTCGCTCCCGCCTCTGCAAATTCCACATCGCCGGCGGCGTGAGCGAAATAACCTGAATTCTGCTCGAAAAAAAACTTCATTTCCGGCAGCAGTCAAATGTTTAACCGATTCCGGCAAGAGTGCCTTACTTCGTTCCTGCTTATGCTCATTCTTTAAGAACGATTATGTTCACTTGAACGGATAAAGCAGAAAAATTTCCGTTTTATTCCGCCGGCTGCGAAAAAAATCAAAAATTTGTTTATCCGAATCATTCGGGAATAAAACGGCTGAGAGAGGTATTTCCCACGGTACAAATAAACATCTGGAGAAAATATATGACTAAAAGATTGACTAAGATATTTACTGCTTTAGCGGCAATTATTACGGTGTTGGTTGGCTGGACTTTCCCGCAGGAATCTTCGCCCCGAGTGCCGAAAACCGATTCGGTGAAGATCTGGAAAACGAATCTCGAAAAGCGTTCGATCGATCTAAGCGAAATAATGTCGGGAGGTCCGCCGAAGGACGGAATTCCCGCTCTCAACGCGCCGAAATTCGTTTCGATCAAAGATGCGGAAAAATGGCTGAAATCAAACGAACCGGTTATTTCGCTCAAGATCGGGAAGGTTGCCCGCGCTTATCCGCTGCAAATTCTGATCTGGCATGAAATCGTCAATGACGAGATCGGCGGTCATCCGGTCGCCGTAACATTCTGTCCGCTCTGCTACACGGCGATCGCTTTTGACCGCAGGCTTGACGGAAAGATTTATAACTTCGGAGTTTCGGGAATGCTGCGTCATTCCGATATGGTAATGTTCGACCGCGAAACCGAAACCTGGTGGCAGCAGATTTCGGGCGAAGCCATCGTCGGCGATCTGACGGGCAAAACGCTCAACCAATTTCCGAGCCAGATCGTCAGCTTCGGGCAGTTCTCCAAAGCCTTTCCGGATGGAACGGTGCTTTCGCGCGAAACCGGATTTGCACGCGAATACGGGAATAATCCCTATCGCGGTTATGACGACCTGACCAAAACACCTTTTCTTTTTCGCGGCAAACCCGATGAACGTCTTAAACCGATGGAAAAAGTGATCGCCGTCGAGATCGAATCTCAAACAAAAGCCTACCCGCACACCATTACCCGGAAAAAAAGAGTTATTCACGACCGGCTCGGCAAGAGGGATATTGTCATTTTTCATTCCGACGGAGCCGCATCGGCACTCGACGCTCAGGAGATCAGCGAATCGAAAAATATCGGCTCGACCGGAGTTTTTGTTCCAATGATAGACGGGCAAAAGCTGACCTTTGTCTATGACAAGGACGAATTTATTGACGAGCAGACGGGTTCGCGCTGGAACGTCCTCGGTCAGGCAACTGCCGGAAAATTGAAGGGAAAAGAGCTTTCTCAAATTTCGGCGGGCGATTATTTTGCCTTCGCCTGGCTGGTCTTTAAGCCGGAAACAGAGATTTATAAATAAAAAAATGAATTTCGAAAAAAAAAATTTCAAGACGGGAATAATTTTACAGCCGATTTCCTTCATTATGTCGGAATTACAATAATTTGGAAAAAAACGTTCTTGAGAAAAAAAGGAACGCATCGCTTTAAATTTATTGACCTTCCCTAAAAAAGTCCCGACCAAAGTCCCTTAAGTCCCTAACGAAGCAGGGTTTCGGCTCTGTTTTCAAAAATCAGAATTTTTTAAAAATTTAAGGAGCTAAAAAATGAAAAAGAGTAGTAATTTTTTCTCTTTTCTATTTCTTTTGTTAGTGGGCTTAGTCCCGTTTGCCTTCGGGCAGGAAAGAACAGGAAATATAGAAGGAACGGTCTCGGACCAAAACAGCGCGGTTCTGCCCGGTGCGGACATCCGCGTAACCGGCTTGGATATAGGTTTCAGCCGTAATTTGAAATCTAATGAAGACGGCAGTTTTCGTCTTTTGCAGGTACCGCCGGGACGTTACCGCGTAAATGTCAGCACTACGGGCTTTCAGGATGCGGTTTCTGAAGTTACGGTCAATTTGGGACAAAACTCGGCAGTAAACTTCACTTTGAAAGTCGCTTCGACGGACGTAACGGTCGAGGTTACTTCCGGTGATGTGGCGGCGATTGATTCGGAAAGCAACAAGATCCAAACCAATATCAGCGATCAAAGAATAGAACTGACGCCCAAGGCAAGCGTTAATTTTGCCGGGGTGTTAAGAGTTTCTCCGGCAGTCCGGGAAGAACCGCTCGGAGCCGGTTTTCAAATAGACGGATCGAGCGGCGCGGAAAATACATTTATTGTTGACGGTTTGGAAGTTACAAACTTCCGTTCGGGGCAGCTTAGAAACGTGCAGAACGTTTCTAACAATATTGTCAGCGAGGTTCAGGTCAAAACCAGCGGTTTTGAAGCCGAGTACAGCGGCGCGACCGGCGGCGTTGTCAACGTCGTCACAAAGGGCGGGAATAATCAGTTTCACGGCAATTTCGGCGTGCAGTTTCAAACCGACCGCTTTGATTCCGATACCCGACCGATCCTTCGGGGCTTGACGAACACGGCGGAATATATTGCACCGGGCAGAGAAAATGCCGGAACTTTTCTCAATCCGCCCGATGATGAATTTACCAATTTCTTTCCGACGGCTAATTTGAGCGGTCCGATCATCAAAAATCGGCTCTGGTTTTTCGGAAGCGTTGCGCCGCAGTTTTTCGACACGGAAAGAACAACTGTTTTTCCAAACGGAACACGCGAAACAAACGTCGTCAGCCAAAGAAACGATTATTATTTTGCTCGTCTCGACGCGCAAATAACCGATAACTTACGGGCAACCGGAACATATTCGCATTCGCCGCAAACGGTCAACGGCGGTATCCTCGGCTTCGGCTCAACATCTTCGATCGGCGATCAGAGCGAGCGCGGCGGCAGAGTCAACGCGACGAATTTTACCTACGGAGCGACCTATACGCCGGCTTCCAACTGGGTCATCAATTTTCGCGGCGGCAGGGGATTTCTGAACGAACGTGACGGAGCCTACGGCATTCCGGCAGGTTTTCGCGTCCGGTGTCTGGGCAGCGCAACGGTTCTCGCATCCTTGCCGGGTTTCGGGTGCGGTGCTTCCAACAGCATCGGATTCGATAATTTGGGAAACACTTCCAACATATTCGAAGACGTTTCGATCAGAAACACGTTTGATGCCGACGCGCAGGTTTTGATCAATGACTTCGGCGGTCGCCACATCCTGAAATTCGGCTATCAATTAAACCGTCTGGAAAACCAAGTTGATTCAGGTTTCTTCAACACCGGGCAATTTGCCTTCTTTTTCGGTCAAACAGCCTTCGGTATCGGCAGCCCGCTCGGCAATGCCCAGTTAACGCAATTCGGAACGGTCGGCGATACTTCGAGCAAAAATCAAGGACTCTTTGTTCAGGACAGCTGGTCGCCGTTTCGGCGGTTGACCTTGAATCTGGGAGTTCGCATAGAAAAAGAAGATGTTCCGTCATTTTCCGAAGCCGGCATCCCGATCGAGTTTGACTGGCAGGATAAGGTTGCCCCGCGCATCGGCGGAGCGTTTGACGTTTTCGGCAATGGCAAATCGAAGATTTTTGCCAGCTACGGTTGGTTTTACGACCGATTCAAATACGAACTTCCTCGCGGTTCATTCGGCGGCGATCAATTCTTGAGAACTTTTATTCCGATACTGCCGACTGATAATGCCGGTACATTTACCAGCATTCAGAGCGTTCTCGATGCAGCGGCGCAGCGCGGAGGAATTACTCTGGATTTCCGCGTTCCGTCAAATGATCCTTCCGACAACCGGATAGATCCCGATTTGCAGGCACAGAGAATGAGTGAATTTACTGTCGGATATGAACAGGATCTTTCGATTTTCGGAAAATTCTTTAAAGATACGATCTTGCGGGCAAGATATACGCACAAGCAGCTTGATGAGGCGATCGAGGACGTTGGTTTCTTTGACGATGTGGGAAACGAAAACTTCTTTATTGCTAATCCGGGACGCGGCGTAGTTGCCCAACCCTTTGCTTCGGGCATTCCGGGAACTCCGGATGCCGAAAGAAAATACGATGCCTTTGAAATAACTCTGGATAAAAGATACGCGGACAACTTTTTCTTCAGCGGAACTTATACATACAGCCGTCTGAAGGGAAATTTTTCGGGTCTGGCAAGTTCGGACGAACGCGGACGTTCCAGCCCGAATGTCAATCGTTTCTTCGATCTGCCGTTCCTGGGTTTTGATGTCAACGGCAATCCCGATAACGGAAAACTTGCGACCGACCGACCGCACGCCGTCAAGATCTTCGGGGGCTACACCTTTGATTGGCTCAAGAAAGGAAATAATCAGACGGATTTTACCGTTGCCTTTCTCGGCACGAGCGGAACTCCCGTTTCGACGCAGGTTTCGCTGTTTAATGCCAATACATTCGTTTTCGGCAGAGGCGATCTCGGCAGAACGGATAATTTTACGCAAACCGATTTTGCCATTACGCACCGCTATAGATTCGGCACCGACAGCCGCTACAGCGTAGCGTTCGAGGCTAATTTTATAAACTTGTTCGATGAAGAAAACGTCACCGACATTTTTAATGTGCTGGCAGTCGGAAGCCTTGCCGGACAGGAAAGCGGATTCAATCTGTTTAACAACTGTCCGGGCGGAGTGTGCGATGAACTCAATACCATCAGAGCGATCTTTGACGGCGGAATTCAGTCGCAGCTTCTTAATTTGATCAATAATCAGGTTCAGATCGGAACTGACGGAAACGGGGATCCGGTTTTTGAAACCATCACCCGCGACGCGCGTTACGGGCAGCCGCTCAGTTTTCAACAGGGCAGACAAGTCCGCTTCGGCGTTCGCTTCGCTTTCTAAGTTAAAGCCGTTTTGATCAAGGGGGGAAAAAAGGAGAGTTTGCATTTATTTTAAGAAACGCAAACTCTCTTTTTTTTTTCAAAAAAATTAAAAAAAGTTTTCGAACGGGAATATATCAAAGTTTTAAATGCTTATCTCAGTTTAGAAAATGCCAATTTATATGGAGTGATAAGAACAATGAACGAATTTACAAGACAGGCAACAGACGACAATTTTGAAAAAGAAGTTCTCGGAGCAGATAAACCCGTGCTGGTGGATTTCTGGGCAGCGTGGTGCGGACCCTGCCGCGCACTCGGTCCGGTCGTCGAACAGATCGCCGAAAAATATCAGGGAAAACTCGATGTTTTCAAAATGGATGTTGACACTAACGGAAATGCGCCGCAAAGATTCGGAATCCGAGGCATTCCGACGCTGATCCTTTTTAAGGGAGGCGAAGAACAGGAGCGCGTCGTCGGAGGCGTTTCGGGCGAAGCGGTAGCGAAGATCGTCGAAAAATACATTTGAGTCGCGTTTAATTTCGCTTCGCAAAGAAGGCTTTATTTAACTGAAGACAAAACAATTTTGTTTTTTATCTATTTAAAAAAAGGAAGGCGCAATTTAATGAGCAAAGGAAAAAAAATCGCATCTTGGATTATCCAAATTTTGATCGCCGGTTTGTTTTTGATGATGGGTGCCGGAAAATTGATGAGCGATCCTGAAACAGTCGCTAATTTTACGCGTTGGGGAATGCCGGACAAATTGTATCTGGTGATTGGTTTTTTTGAGGTTTTGGGGGCGATCGGCTTATTGATCCCGCGTCTTGCCGGACTTGCGGCGGTCGGTTTGATCCTGATTATGGGCGGCGCTGTCGTTACGCATTTAACGCATAACGAAACGGGAATGGCAGTGGTGCCGTTTTTGGTCATTATATTTCTCGGCGCGATCGTTTATTTGCGAAATCCGCTGAATATCTTCAAACAATCCGAAAAAGCGAGCAGTTTGTCATGAAAAAAAATCGGTTAAAACAAGCATTTCCATTAATGGTTTTCGCCGTTTTCGCGATTTCCGCTTATTTTATCAATGTCGAAGTGCAGAGCTATCTCGGCAGAGAGGCACTTGAAAAGACCGGACTCGTCAGCCTTCCTTTTGAAACTGCGCTCGAAAAAGCCGGAAAAGAGAAAAAGCTCGTGCTGGTGGACGTTTCGGCAATTTGGTGTTCTACCTGCCGCAAACTGGATAACGAGATATTTGCCAATGAAGCCGTCAAACGGGAAATCGCCAAACGATTTGTTTTCTCGCGTCTCGAATTTGAATCCGAAGAAGGTCAGAAATTTCTCGAACATTACCGGGCAAGCGGTTTTCCGAGTCTTTTTCTGATTGATGCCGACGGCAAGATCGTCAGACGGCTGAAGGTGACTTTCGATAGCGGGGAATTTCTCTGGCAATTGGAAAGATAGATGTCAAAAACGCTCCAAAATCTAATTTTCACATCTGTGGTAGCAGCATTTTTGCTCAGTCAACCAACTGCATTGTGGGCGCAGATCGTCTCCGATGAGTCAGCGATCAAGAAAACCCGCCTTTTGGTAAATGAAATCGTCAAACGTTCGTTTCCCGAATTGAATGGCGACAAAATAAAGATAAAAACATTTCAGAGCCGTACGACCTTTTTCAAAACGCAGTTTTCGATCAGCCGTTTTTTGACCTTGCGGGAAATGAGAACTACCGTTTTGGTTAATCCGCTGGTTTTTGCGCAAAACGCGCCGGAAGAGGGAATTCGGGCAATTCTGGCGCACGAACTCGGTCACGCGCTCTATTATAAAAAACGCAGCCGCCTTCAGTTATTCGGCTTGATCCGCCTTGTCAGCGGCAAATTTACTACACGATTTGAAAGGCAGACCGATTTGACGGCGATCGAACGCGGCTACGGCAAAGGCTTATTGATCTACCGCGAATGGCTTTACGAGCGGCTTTCGGGAAAAAGTCTTGCCCGGAGAAAACGCGATTATTTTACGCCGGAGGAAATTTCTGTTTTGATCGCGGTATTTGGGAAAAAACCTGAATTGGCGGAGAAATTGAAAAGAAAAGTTCCGCGTAACCAAAAAGAGCTTGAGAAAGCCCTTCAATAAATTTTATGCAGGTCGTTAAAAACCAAGGATCAGTTGCCGAAAATATCTTTTTCCCGGAAATCCGTTCCGAAAATTATGCTGTCCGCATTGCGTGTTCTCAAAAAGAGATCGAATCGGCACTGAGGCTCCGGTATGAGGTTTTCAATGTCGAGATGGCGGGCGAAAAACCCCCGGGAAATTCGAGCGGGATCGAATCGGATGCGTTCGACTTTGTCTGTCATCACCTGATCGTGATCGAACGAAAAACTTTGAAAACGGTCGGCACCTACCGCCTTAACACGCTCGAAACTGCCCAAACGTTAAGCGGTTTTTATTCTTCAGGTGAATTCAGCATTGAGGATTTGCCGTTTGATCTGCTCGCGTCGGCGGTCGAGATCGGGCGCGCCTGCATCACCCGCGAACATCGCAACACGAAGGTTCTTTTTCTGCTTTGGAAAGGTTTGGCACAGTATCTCAAATTTTCCGGAAAACGCTATTTGTTCGGCTGCTGCTCGGTATTTTCGACAGATGCGGGAATCGGAGCGGATGCTTTCCGCGAATTGAAAAGAAATAATTTTCTGCACCGGAAATACCGCGTCAAACCGCGCCGCGAAAAACTCTGCCCGATGGGAAAATCCTTAAAAAGACATATTCCGGCGGAGCTGCCGATGCTCTTTAAAATGTATCTGAAGATCGGTGCCAGAGTGTGCGGGAAACCGATCGTTGATCACGATTTCGGAACGATAGACTTTTTCGTGATCTTCGATCTCGCCGAAATTAACCCTAAATACCGGCAATTATTTTTATCCGAGTAAAAAGACTGAGATTTTCGCTAAATGAAAACCCTTTCCTCAAAATCAAATTTAAAATAGTTGTCAACCGTTAGAACGGTCGAGCATCGCGTTCCGTAACCGGGCGTTTTGATAAATACTGCCGACAGCAGTTTTTCACGTTCAAAACCGATTCCGGTGTCCGGTAAATCTGCGTCATCCGCTAAACTTTCATCGGCGAGAACGGCGAAAAGATCGTCCTTTGTCCAATCGGAATTTAAGTTTTCCGACAGAAAACGCTTGCCTTTTTCAACCTTTTGCCAAGGCGTATCGAGCAGATGATTGCTCAACCCGTAGATTCCGCTTTCGAGTTTTCTGATTAAACCCTGACGATTGGAATAATAAAAAAGTTCTTCTTTGTGATCGTTAAATTCACCGAGCAAAAGGTTAAAGCCCGAGTATTCATCGGCGGATTCTTTAATTTCTCGCAGATAATTTTCGGCAGAAACACCGGATTTAAGAAAGGTTGCGGTCAGATCGCCGCGTGAAAGACCGCCCTGAGGCGCGTTCGGGTCACGGTAATTCGTGACGGCGGCGAATTTTCCCGCTCTGCTTACGCCAAGCCACGTTCCGCCGCCGATTAAATCCCGTCCGGCGAAAATTTCGGGGTAGTCTTCCCAAACCTGCGCCGCCTGCGTCGGGCGATCATAAAACTCGTCGCGGTTTGCCAGCAAAACCAAGGGGAAATCGGGATAAACTTGATAAGCTAAATAAATTACGCACATAACAAAGTGTTGTCGTGGGGCGAAACCGAACACACGCAAGCAAAGGAAAAAAAGTTACCGTGATAGAAAAGCCGGTGCGCGCCCTCACGTCCATCATTGCTCGATGAGCTGTTGATCCTCCTTAAAGTTATCTCTAATCGACTGAAAGCTTTTCATCGTAGCCGCTCGCTTTGAGAAAAGCGTTAAAATCTTTGATGTCGAGAATGTCTTTGATTGCCTGTTTTTTGTCCTTTGCCTTGTTGTAATACGATTCGACTATTTTATAGCCGACGTAATAACCCAGATCGGCGGGTTTATCTTTTGCTTTGTCGCCTTGATAAAGCCAGTTGCTCGCGTCCTTGTTATTCATCTCTTTTTTGAATTCGAGCCACAGCTGCTTTTCTCGTGGGTTGCCGTATTCGTGCAGTTGTGAATTGATGCTGCCGCCCGCAATCAGTTCGCCGATAAAGTCCGCGCTGCCTTCGTGCAAAGATTTGCCGAGCAAACTCAATTCGCTGCCGTCCAGCCCGTATTTTTGCTGGTAATGGACGAGTTCGTGTGCGACGATAAACGGAATTTCTTCGATTCTGCTGACGGATGACTTTTTCCAACCGCTCAGTTCGGCGAGAGAAGCATCGTCGGTTTTGCCGTACATATCAACGCCGATGAGCAAGCCTTTGAAAGTTACTGTTCCGCCTGCATTCATTCTGCCGATGAGGAAATAGACATTCGGGAAAAAAGCGTCAGGATAAATTTCTTTGAGTTTCATAAAACTCGCCAACATCTGCGGTTTGTAGTTTTCGACTTTTGCCGATTGTACTCTAAGGGCGGCGTAATATTTCGGTGCGGCGTCAATGGCGGTTACCAGATTACAGGAGTTGCCGATTTTTCTGCGAAGAAATTCCTGCAAGCCGACGCTGCCCTTCTTGAAATATTCGTCGCGGTAAATTATCAAATTGTTTTCGGGCTTCGCCAGATCGTAGGCTCGCCAAAAAAGAGCGATGTCGGAGGTCACTATTTCTGCTTTTTCCGGGTTCTGATTGAGCATCAGTTCGGCAGGATTATTATCCTGTCCCGAGATTAAGTTTACGGAAAAAAATGTCGCTAGAATCAATAAAAATATTTGCTTCATAAAAATTTTACCTTTGATTTGTTTCTATTGCTTTTAAAATAAGTGCTTTCGTTACTAAAAATCAGCTTTTAAGAAAACGCGAAGCGTTATTCAATAAATTACTGCGTTGATCTTTTCATCAGCGCTTGGGGTTTGATTCCATAGAGAAATTTACTTTTTACTTTTCAGATATTTCAAAGGACTTTCGACCTTATAAAAACCTGATTCTTTTGCAAATTGATTAAGCAGTTTAGCGTGTCCAGCGCCATAAATTACCAAAATTCTGTCGTTCGGAGAATCGGTTAATCTGATGATGTTAGTGAGAATTGTCAGATTTCTTCGATACCACCACGCGAGATAATTCGCTCCCGTGTAATCTTTGCCTCGTCCAATTCGCATTATGTCGAAATATAACCGATGATCTTTTTCTAGGTCAGCGGGCTGGTTGACGGAAATGAGTTGATCGGTAATGGACAATGGCAGCAACTTTTCGAATTTAGCGTCTATTTCTTGTTTTAGATTTTGATTCCTTTCTTTGAGAAAATTGTCCAACTCAGCATCTTGAGAAGCATATTTTATATAGTTGATAGCAGGATCGTCCCAAAAATCACTCCAATCAACACAGTAAACTTTTTTTTGACCCGACTCTTTCGCAAGTCGAAAGCCTATCTGATTGGTTTCGTTTTTTGAGAGTTGATAATTTCCCGCCAAATATTTATCGTAAATTTCCTGTGTTTTGGCATCGTCTTCGTAGTCGCACTCGACCACGATCTTGGTCGGTTTGAATTTCTCCAGCTTTTCGATAAGTTCAACTATCTGCTTTTGTCGTTCGGGAGTGGTAATATCGGCAACTTTAGGATTCACCACATTATTTCCAGGAGTTCCCATATGATAAGTTCCCAAAATAACAAGCGTCGGTTTAATCTTGGCATCTTGGTCAACAATGCCAATTTGAGCTTTTACGGCGAACGTTAAAAAAAAACAAAAAACGAACGCAAAAATTTTTTCAAGTATTTTCACAAAACATTCCTCCAAATCAGAGCTATCATTATCAATACACCGCGAGAGTCATTTTTGGGGCAAAACGTATTTCAAGTCATTCCTGTTAGTTTAATTTTTTTCCGACAAGCAATTTTACAAGGTCTGAAATTTTCACGGGTTTTACGCCGCGTCTTAAGTTTTCTGAGCCGATCTCAAAAGCGATCTTCCATTGGCGAAACAAAATTCGGTAAGCACCTACGAGCGAAAATTTTTTGTCGTAGATGTTCGTGGACTCACTCGTTACGCCGTTTAATTCGATGATCTTAAAATTTTTGCCGTGTTTTATATCTGAAAAGGATTTAGCACGTATGTCGAACCTGCCAAAATAAAATCCTTCAAATCCACGGCATATTTCGTCAATTTTATTTTCGAGCGCACGGGTTTTCAAATGTTCGCCGTCGGCAAATATCGCTCCGCGTGAATGCGTTCCGATATTGATGATCTGAATTTCTTCGCCTTTTTCCGGCACATCTTCGAGCCTTTCGCGGTTTTGTTCAAAGTATTTATTTGCCAGCACGACGGCTCTCAAATCAAGCAGGATCAGCTTTTCAAGCGTTGAACTGCCGTCGCCCGTAAGTCGCGGAAAACGCTTTTCGGTGATCGAAAAGATTTTACCTTTCTCTTCAAAAGGATACCGGTAATAAAAAACGCTCGCTTCGATCCCGTCAAAAAATTCCTGCAAAATAGAGTCTTGATCGAGCTTTTGGATGCGGTCTTCGAGTTCACGAATATCCTTCAAAATTTCGACACCATTGCCTCGTTCGCCCGAGTCCGGCTTCAAAACGAGCGGAAATCCGAGGTTGTTTTCGCTCATAAATCTTTCGGCTTTTTGCAGATTTTCAGCGGCTGAAT
Organism: uncultured Blastocatellaceae bacterium; assembly: GCA_964444245.1. GTDB lineage: Bacteria > Acidobacteriota > Blastocatellia > Pyrinomonadales > Pyrinomonadaceae > JAHCHG01. Next base: position 16,429 of record CAYUGW010000001.1, read on the forward strand.
TTAGCGCGCTGAGAAAAGTATATTTTAAGAGAAAGTCTTGCGCCGCCCGGCTCGTCAAGCCTCGATAAATATCGTTTTTTGATTCGCCGACAAAACCGCCCGCTAAAATTCCCGGATTTGCGGCAGTAAAAACATTTATCCCGCGATGTTTGATCGCCAAAACCAGAATATAAACAACGACAGGAAAATAAAAAACTTTGAGCGACCAGAATTCCCAATTGGTGATTCGTTTAAGTCGTCCGATAAAAAGCCGCCTTTTTTTCCAACTCGAAAGTTGAAAAATCAATTTCAGCCCGATAAAACTCAGGACGATCCCGACCAGCCAATATCGGGCAAAAAAAGTTGCTTGGGCAAATGCGGCGGCACCGACCAGAAGCGGTGTCCAGAGAATGGTCGCGATCAAAAAGTAAAGGGCGAACTTTGCAAAGTTCGTTCGCAGAAAACCTGCCGCCAGATATGTCGGAAGCCGCAGCCCCGTGATAAAGCGGCTCAAAAAGATCGCCGATGCGCCGTTCCTGTCGAGCCAGACCGAGGCTTTTTCGATCGCTCCGGCTGAAACGAAACGCGAAAACACGCGCGTCTCGACGATTCTTTTTCCGAAAATTCTGCCCGCCCAGTAAAGCCCGATATCGCCGACAAAGATTCCCGCCGAACACGCGGCAAGAGCCGCTGCAAATGAAATTGTCCCCTGTCCGGCAAGTGCGCCGGCAGTCAGACACGCCAGATCTTCGCTGACAAAGGTCGCCAGAAAAAGTGCGCCGAAAATGACGAGCGGCGAGTAAAGGGTGATCCCAGTCAGATCGAAAATCTGTGCAAACTCAGGCATCAACCGGTTTTCCTCACACTTTTCCAATATTCCAGAGTGGACGGCGCAACCCCGAATTCACGCGGAATCTCGATTCCCATTGTCCGCAGACGTTCGGCGATCAAGGCGTGATGATGAACCGTGTGGCTGAACAAAAATTCGAGTTCGCGCGAAACGCCGGACAAATGGCAATGATCGCCGCCGAATTCCGAGCGCACAGCAACAAAAGTTTCCAGAATTCCGGCTGACAGATCCCTCAATTGCCCGATCAAAAATTCTATCCGTTTGACGGCGTAGCGACGGTCGTTCTCAAAAAGCTCATCGCGCTCGCGAGCCGCATAATTGATCTTTCCCGTTTGTATTCCATTTAGGAAGGCAAGCGCAAAATCGAAATTATGTCTGAAATGAGCGCCGATGCTGCCGGCTGAATTCGCTTGTTTCATAAAGGTTTCATCATCGAGTTTTTCGATCAAATCAGCTGCACGGATAAATTCCGCGCTCGTTCTGTCGCGCAGCCGGGTCAGATTTTCTTTTACAGGTAACACACTTATCATTATTATCTTTTCATTCGGGAAACCGGAGAAAATTGTTAATTCCGTAAGCATTATTTCGAAAGATACTCTTTTTATTCCCCCATCTTACCGCATTTTGAGAGAAAGTTTCCCGACCTGCGGCTTTTATCCCTAAGTTCGGAAAAAATCTCCCCTTTTATAAAAAAAAATTCTCTGTCAGGAATAATCTGCACCAATAAAAGTCTTATGCTCGTTAGAAAGACGCGCGGTTATAAAAAGCAGCTTTCAAAAAATAGAGGAGTTTATTATGTTGAGCGGCAACAAGTTTGATAAGTTTTTACCGGGAAAAATTGCGATAATTCAGTTTGATCAAACCGTCCGGCGAAACTTCGTTCAGCCGAATAAAATGCCGCCATAAGGCAAGTTACGTGAGCCGTTCGGAGCTGTCGGAATAAGCCCTGATAAATTATTTTATCGGAGGATTTGATATTTTGGACTGAATAGTTCTAAATAATTCGGGACTGATTAGTCCTGAATTATAAACAGATAATTTATCAAAACTACTTTGATCAAAAAAGGAAAATTTTAAATGAAAAAGAAGATCAAAAATCGCGTATATAGAATGATTTTGCCATTATTAATCGGAATTTTAAGCGGAATCTCGGTCGTCCCGGCGCAAACCGGAAAAAGCGTTTTGCAGGGCGAGATCACGACGAACTCCTCTGACGGTAATGCCGAAAATCTACCCGGAGCAAAAACGATTCTTACAGGAACGGAGAAAAATGTCGAGCCGGTCGAACTTTTTGCCGACGACACAGGGAACTACCGGTTCACCGGACTTGTCGCCGGAAGCTATATTCTCGAAATTGCGCTTGAAGGTTTCAAAACGGTCAGAATAAATGTCATTATCCCGGAAAATCAAATCGTGATTGAAAATATCGGACTCGAACTCGACGCTTTAACGGCAACAGTTACGGTCGAATCCGGTGAGAATGTCATAAACACGACCGATTCTACCGCTTCGGTTTTAATTAAAGCCGAAACGCTGCAGGAAGTGCCGCTTTTAGAGGAAAAATTTCAGGAAGCTCTGCCCCTTGTTCCGGGTGTCGTGCGCGGACCTGACGGAATGATCAATGTAAAAGGGGCGGCTTCAACACAAAGCGGAACTCTGGTCGGACAGGCAAACGGCGATGATCCGGTGACGGGAAATATGGCGATCGATCTGCCGCTCGAAGCTGTCGAATCGGTTGAAATCGTCTCGAACCCCTACTCAGCAGAATTCGGAAATTTCAGCGGCGGGGTCGTGCATCTGCAAACGCGTTCCGGTTCGAATGAATGGAATTACGGCTTTACAAACTTTTTCCCGCGACTTCGCAAACGCGGCGGTTCGATTCGGGGGATCGAATCAATCAAGCCCCGCCTGAATTTCAGCGGTCCCTTCATTAAAGATAAATTGACGTTTTTTCAATCGTTCGAGTATAAATTTGTCCAGACACGCGTCGAGAGTCTGCCGGATCTTTCGAGCGATACGAAATTTGAAAGTTTCGACAGCTTTACGCGGATAGATTACAGTTTCAGCGATCTTCACCGCCTGAATGCCACATTTGCGCTTTTTCCGCAAAAACTCGATTTTGCCAATCTGAACACCTTTAATCCACAGGAAACGGCGGCAAATTTTCATCAACGCGGTTGGATGCTGGCGCTTAATGACAATTACGTAACGGCAAAAGGCGGAATTCTGCAAACGACCTTCAGTGTAAAAAAAGCCGATGCGGATGTGTTCGGAAATAGTACCGAAACATTTACGATCGCTTCGCAGACCAATTCGGGCGGTTTTTTCAACCGGCAGAGCCGCGAAACCCTCCGTTATGAAGGGCAATCAATTTATAGTTTTCCGGCATTTGAGTGGAGCGGTCAGCATTCTCTAAAATTTGGCGGAGGTTTCGGATTTACGACGTTTGACGGCACGAATACCAGCGGCGACGTGCAGATCGCACGAGCTGACGGAACTCTCAGCCGGCTTCAAACTTATCTCGGGAACGGCACTCTGAGCCGCAATAAATCGGAAATAGGTTTGTTTGTTCAGGACAAATGGATTATTAACCCGCGTTTGACAATTGACCTCGGCGTGCGTTTTGATGCGGATAATCTCGGAGAAACTTATAACCCGGCACCCCGTTTGGGATTCGTTTTTTCGCCGTTCGACGATCAAAAAACGGTTTTGCGCGGCGGTATCGGCGTGTTTTACTCAAAAATTCCGCTCAATGTCGGAGTCTTCGAGCAGAATCAGGATGTCTTGATCCGAAGTTTTGCAAGGGACGGCGCGACACCGCTCGGCGAAACCGTTTTCCGCAATTCTCTGGCAAACGGAGATATTAAAACGCCGTATAATATATCCTGGAATCTGCGGCTCGACCGCGAAATTTCAGAACGATTATTGGTCGGCATCGGTTACGAACAAAGGGCAACGAAACGGGATTTTCTGCTTGAACCGATTGTCTCCGGCATCGGAAATGAAGGCATTTACGAGCTTGGCAGCGGCGGCAAATCGAGCTACCGCGAATTTCTTTTGACGGCGCGTTTCCGTTTGCAGGAAAATCGCGATCTTTTCTTTTCCTACACGCGGAGCCGCGCGGTCGGCGATCTCAATGCGTTCGGAGGTTTTGCCGGAAATATCGCGAATCCAATCGTTCGTGAAAACGAATACTCGAGGCTTTCTTTCGACACGCCGAACAGATTTCTTTTCTGGGGCGACATCGGTCTGCCGCTCGGAATCACATTTATTCCGCTTGTTGATTGGCGAACCGGATTCCCGTATTCGACCATTGATGAAAATCAGAATTTTACCGCACCGCGAAATTCGGGCGCGCGTTTTCCTCAATATTTTTCGGCGGATGTCCAGATTCTAAAAGATTTCAAGATCAATTTTAAAGACAAAAGCTATCGTTTGAGAGCGGGCGTAAAATTCTTTAATATCACGAATCATTTTAATCCGCGCGACGTGCAGAATAATTCGGACAGCCCGGAATTCGGCGGTTTTTACAACGGTGTCGGAAGACGCACGAGATTTAAGTTCGAGATCGGTTTCTAGTCGGGCAAAAAAGACCGGGTAAAAAAGGGAATACTTTTGATGATTTTTTGCCTTTGATACTTCGGGAAGATAATTTCCGGTTGAATAATTATGGCTTGGATCAAAACGATAGATTTTAAGGATGCGGATAAACGCCTGCGCGAAGCTCTTCGCAGGCAGCGCAGGCTTTATCCGCCGGAATATGCTACGCCGACGAGCGAAAACGAGGAATCAATCATTACGACTCATACATTGATTCCGGACGCACTTTTTCACGCTTTTTCAACCTTCGGAGTATTGATGTCGCCGGATTTGCCTCTGACGCGTAAAGATCACGAGATGATCGCCACGGTCGTTTCGATCAAAAACGATTGTCATTACTGACTGAACGCCCACGCAGAGTTGCTGCGCCGCGCGACAAATGACGATGAATTAACAAAAGCGATCCTGACGGATTACCGAACCGCCCCGATTTCCGAAAAGGAGCTGGCAATGCTCGATTATGCCGTTCAACTGACCGTTGATGCGGTTAAAATAACTCCTGAAACCCACGAGAAACTGCGCTCATTGGGATTTGATGACACGGCGATTTTACAGATGACTTTAATTGCTTCGTGGTTTAATTACATTAACAGAGTGGCAGATTCATTGGGCATCGGAAGATAGCAGCGAAGATCAATCTTAATATGATAGCCGATTTTGATATGTGAAAATCAGTAATATTTAAGGACAAAATTTATGGATCTACAATTAACCGAAAAAGTGGCGATCGTAACCGGTGCCAGTCGCGGAATCGGGCGGGCAATCGCCGTAAAGCTTGCGGAAGAAGGAATGAAGCTGGTTTTAGCAGCGCGATCATCGGAACAATTAAAGGAAACGGCTGTCGCTTGCCCGACCGATTGTTTGACCCTGGCTGTTGATCTGCGCGAACCCGATGCCGCCGAATTAGTCGCCGAAGCGGCGATCGAGCGATTCGGAAAAATTGACCTGCTCGTCAATAATGCCGGGGCGACCAAACGCGGGGATTTTTTGAAGCTGACCGATGACGAATGGACGGACGGTTTTGCCCTAAAATTCTTCGGAGCGATGAGATTGAGCCGCGCCGTTTGGGAACAACTAAAGCGTCAAAAAGGCTCGATCATTTTTATTTCCGGAATCGGCGGCAGAACCGGAAGCGCGGAATTCTCTATCGGCGGGGCGGTCAACGCAGCACTTTTGAATTTGACGAAATCGCTTGCCGACCGGGGCACGGCGGACGGCATCCGGGTCAATGCCATAAATCCGAGTTCGATCGAAACCAAACGGCTCACCCGGCGGATAAAAAAACTGGCAGAGGAATCAGGTCTCGATGAAACAGCCGCCGCTGAGCTAATGTGCCGGAAACTGGGAGTCAGCCGTTTCGGGAAACCGGAGGAAATAGCCGCCGTTGCGGCATTTTTGGGATCAACGGCGGCAGCTTATTGTCACGGGGGGATTTTTGATGTGGACGGCGGAAAAACTCTGACATTATAGAGTATCTTGCTAAAAGATAACGCGGCTTAAATAGGCGGTAAAAATTCAGGCAGACACCGGTAAAAAAAATCAAACGGGAATGAGCTTTTTATTTAAAGATGCGTCTTTCCTTTTCTTCGATCGGCGTGTCATTGATCGAAGCGAACCGAAATCTCATCAAACCGGTTTCGGCAAATTCCCACATTTCATTGCCGTAACTGCGAAACCAATTTCCGTCCGTATTATGCCATTCGTATTCAAAACGCACGGCGATGCGGTTATCGGTAAATGCCCAGAGTTCCTTTCTTAATTTATAATCGAGTTCTTTTGACCATTTTCTTTGTAAAAACTCCCGGATCTCATTTCGACCGCTTATAAATTCAGAGCGATTTCTCCAGACGGAATCTTCCGTATAAGCCAGAACGACTTTTTCGGGATCACGTGTATTCCAGGTCATTTCAGCTTTTTTTACCTTTTCGGCAGCTGATTCAATAGTAAACGGCGGTTTCAATCCGCTTGGATTCAAATTTGTAATGTTATTCATAATTGTTGCAGCCCTATTTTTTTCTATTTTTAAGTCTTAAATATCTTGATTGATTGTTGTTGAAGAGTCTTTTCCGGGTGATTTAGGCAGCGGATTGCTTCGGCGTGTAGTCAGCCAATTCCACCCGCAAAACCTTTCTGCCGCGGGCAAGCCGGGACATAACGGTTCCGATCGGGATATTGAGGATATTGGCAATCTCCTTGTAGGAGAACTCCTCGATGTCTGCCAGCACGACGACCTGCCGAAAGTTTTCCGGCACTTTTTCCATGGCGGCGATTATTTCCTCGTCGGTGAGTTTATCGGGAATCGGCGGCTTACCTGCGACTGTTTTGGAATATTCTCCCTCCGAATCATCAACCGTTTTGAGCCGTCCGAGTTTCTTTAAACGTTTGGAATTGACATGCTGCATAATGGTCGCCAGCCAGGCGCGGCAGTTCGTCCCCGTTTGATAACTGTGAAAAGACCTCAAAGCCTGAAAGAAGGTTTCCTGAACGAGATCTTCGGCATCCGTTCTATTTCTGGTGAGCCACATTGCCACGCGGAAAAGATCCGGCATAAACGGCAGCGCCTCGGTTTCAAAAGCGTTCCATTTTTCGAGGCTTTCGTCAACGCCCGAATCTTCGGGCGTTGACGATGGAAACGAGGCTGAGAAAGTTCCGGCGTGATGGCGGTTTTTTGTATTTAAAGGCAGTAGTTCGCTCCGGTTTAATGTTTCAAGCCTGGCAAATTCTGTGGTTGCCGAAGAAACAGCCGCACCTCCTCCGCCTCCGTTGAAAAAAGAATTGGATTCTTTGTCCGATTTAATACCGCTGTTTAAGATAAACGCCCGGCTTTTCGATCCGATATTTTTGATTGCTGAACTTTTCTGCATTTCTTCACTCCCGTTTTTTTACCCGCACAAGGGCAGCAGAATTTACCGTTTTAATGTTGTAGTTACTTAACGTTATTTATTCTGGACACAATTTCATCCGTGCTGAAAACATCATTTGCCATAAACCGGAAATTGATGAAAGCGGCTTCATAACCATCATAATTCGGAACTTTAGCGGCGGCTGTTGCATCGGAGGCAACACCGACCTCAAATCCCTGTTCGAGCAATTCCCGCATATGTGATTCGGTGCATAAATTTGCCGACATACCGCCTAAGATGATCTGACTGATGCCGGCTTTGCGAAGCTGCAGCACGAGATCGTTCGTCTCCGGTCCGTAAACCTTATGCGGACTCGTAACGACCGTTTTGCCGTCTTCGATAAATGGTTTGTAACGCTCGAGCCAATCGGCACCGGAACCGGCAAAGTTTTCAAGCGAAAGCGGCGACTTACGGTCAAACATTCCGATCGAATGCATCAATTTTTCGAGCGCACCTTCGAATTTCCATTGATGATCGTGCCTGTAATAATAATGCGGCGAGACGAATACCGGAACATCCTTCGCTTTGGCGGTCTTAAAAAGTTTTTCGATGTTCTCGCGCGTGTTATTTTTAATGACGCTTTCTCCGACAACGCCCCACGCAACGCCCTTTTCGCTCAAAAAGTCGTTTTGCGGATCGGTTATCAAAACTGCAAACTGTCCTTTTTTCAACTCCAAACCGGGATTCGGAAATGGAGCATCAGGGCGTTTTCCGTTTTCATATTTAAGATATTTTCCCGAAGGTTTATTACCTTTTTGATTCTGTGCCGGTTCACTCGAATTCTGCGCATTGGCACCGATAAAACCGAAGAGCAGCATCACAGCTACATAAACTATTAAAATAATTGTTTTTTTCATATTCATTTTCTTATCCGTTTTTCTTTAATCTGACAGTTTTTGAATTGTCTGTCCGCCCGGATAAATGCATTAACCGTGCCATTAGAAAAAAACGTGATAAGCCCTGTGTTTACTTGATATATGCAGTTTGAAGCGTTTGCCGCTTTTATCTATTTTTTGTAAAACAACGATATTGCGTTGCGCACCCGACGAGATTTCGTTATATTTCTGGCGTGAATAGCGCAATCGTTTTCAATTCGATAAATGAATTGATCGTCAGAAAAAGTCCCTTTAAGGAAACGCTACGTGCAATAATTTCGCAGGTAATCAAAAGAGACGAGTTCGCTCTGGCAAGAATTTGGCTCATTGATCGGGGCGACATTTGCAACGAATCCTGCACGATGCGTTCCCAGTGTCCGGATCGGCAATGGTGTCTGCACCTGACCGCCAGCGAGGGGAAAAGCCTGACGGGTGAAAAACTCTGGACATCGCTTGACGGCACCTTCAGCCGCTTCCCGATCGGTGCGCGAAAGATCGGCTATGTCGCCGAAACCGGAAAATCCGTTCATCTCGAAAATCTTCAGGAAAACAAACATCTTTGGATCCTCGACGACAAATGGATAAAAAATGAGAATATTTTCGGATTGGCAGCTCATCCTTTGAAGTTTCAAGAGGATATATTAGGCGTGATCGCGGTTTTTTCGCGCCGGAAAATCTCTGATGAAAGTTTCGAGTGGCTTCGAATTTTTGCCGAACAAGCCTCGATCGCCATTGCCAACGCACGCGCATTTGAAGAGATCGAACAACTCCGGCAAAAGTTGGAAGCGGAGAACGATTACCTAAAAGAAGAAATTCAAGAAACAACGCCGCATAAATATTTGATCGGAAAAAGTGCCGTTTGGCTGAAAGTTCTTCAGCAAATAGAAATTGTCGGAGCGTCCGATGCGACCGTGCTTTTAACGGGCGAAAGCGGCACGGGTAAGGAAATGGTTGCCCGCGCTCTGCACGAAGCAAGCAGCCGGAGAAGTAAACCTCTGGTAAAGGTCAATTGCGCGGCAATCTCAAACGAACTTTTTGAAAGCGAGTTTTTCGGTCATATCAAAGGTTCTTTTACCGGTGCTTTTAATGATCGAAAGGGGCGTTTTGAATTGGCTGACGGCGGAACGATCTTTCTTGATGAGATCGGTGAACTTTCACTTTCGATGCAGAGCAAACTTCTGCGCGTTTTGCAGGAAAGACAGTTTGAACGCGTCGGCGAAGCCAAAACGAGAACCGTGGATGTGCGCGTGATCGCGGCGACAAACCGGGATTTGGAAAAAGAGATCGAAGAAGGGAAATTCCGCCGCGATCTTTTTTACCGTTTGAATGTTTTCCCGATCCAACTGCCGCCGCTGCGCGAGAGAATCGAGGATATCGAGCCGTTGACAAATCATTTTATCAAAAGATTTTCTCATAAGATGCGCTGCCAACCGCTCGAATTAACGCCAGATAATTTAAGGGTACTGCAAAACTACTGGTATCCGGGCAATGTCAGGGAATTGCAGAATATGATCGAAAGAGCCGTTATTTTATCCCAATGCTCGATGCTCCACTTTTCCACGCCGCAAGTCATCGAACAGATCGCGATAAAAGAGACTCCCGGTTTAGCCCCCGAACAACCGATCCTGACCTATCAGGAGCTAAAAAAACTGGAGCGCGAAAATATTATTCGAACGCTTCGGGAAACAAATTACAAGATCTACGGTCGCGGCGGCGCAGCGGAAATTCTCGGCACCAAGCCGACCACTTTATTTTCTCGAATCAAGGCACTGCAAATTCCTATGCGCCCCGTTTCATGATGAAACAAGGCTTATGTTTTCGAGGTTATTTAATCATTTCCACCAAAATATCTGAGAATCAATTTCCCTCAATTCCCCCGATTGTTTATTCCATTCCGCCAAATGTTTTTTTCTTGCGGGTAATCAATTCGCATCCCGCAGACGAACAAATCGGCTTGCAAATTTTCGTTTTAAAATTTTGGCGTTGCGCTTCTTAAACGAAAGCAACGGCACGTCGTTCGCGTGTAAATCAATATCATCAATCGTTACAGTAACTGACGGTTTGGCGAAAGCCGATGAACTTGTAAACGCGAATAATATAAGTAAAAAATTAGTGATTTCATAAAACTAAATGTAGCCCCGCTAAATAAAATCCAAGCGTGTTATTTCAAACTTTGAAATTGCTCAATTCTGACATCCATCATTTGTCCTAAATATTTATCTACGAACGGTTTATGTCCTGCTCCGATGATTACCAAAATCTTCTTCCCGGGTTGGAAAACTGATGCCTTTCGGATGTTGGAAGCAATATTTAGATTTCTTACTTCCCATTGGGCGATTCGACTTTTATCCAGCTTTGAATGTAGTTTTGTTCTCAGCCAAACTCCCCATTGCAGATAAGTGTCTTGTTTTCCGTATTGAGGAGAGTTTAGAAATTGATAATACTTCAACATTCTATTGCCGTCTTGACATCCGGCTTCAAGAGTTTTTTGCGAATTCTTGTAAAACGCTGAATTAGTGACTGCTTTGTATTCGGGATTATCCTTGATTTCGCTGACAAATTTATCAACCATTTGATTCAGCAAATATTCGTCGTAATGGTCGTCTATTCCGACAACTTTAGACAGGTTTAAGCGGCGGGCAAGTTCTACTCCGACTGAGTAAATTTCATTTGCCGATTTTCCACTTTGATTCAAACTTTCAACAACATTTTGGGGCAGGACATTGTTCTCTTTTTTTGCAAGATAAGACCAATGCAAAACGGCTGAAGTATAATCAAATGAAGCTAACAAAAGCCGGATTAGCTCTAACCTCTTGTCGTCGTCTAAAGACGAATTCGCTTTAAGGATTAGTTTTGCCTTTGCTTCAGCTTCAGTTCGGGAAAGATTTAATTCTTTCTGCATTTGTTTGCCGATTTCAAATCTGGTTTTATCAAATGCCGAGATTATTTCGTTAAAAAAGCCGCCTCTTTTTTCCATATCTTCCAAAACTTCAGACGGAACGTCCTCGACAGCAACAACATCTGGCTTATATCTTTCCAGAACATTTAGCAACGGTTCTAAAGAATCGCTCGTTAGGCAATTTTTAACAGTTGATAAATGCGGAGTGCCTAAAACCAAGATAGATGTTTTATCCGCAACACTTTGCGACCACACGACTTGGACGCTTATCAACATCAAGATAAGTAAAAGACCAATATTTTTTTTGATAATTGCTTTCATCGAAATGTGATTGTTTCTTGCCGCCGTCCTAACAACTTCACCGGCGCTTTTAATTTCAACAAATGTTTCCAATTTGTTGGCGTTTTCATAAACGATGTAATCCTGATCGGAATAGTAATTTGTTGTTCTCGGTTCAAAACCAACCACCCTGTTTTCCAAAATTAAAGCCCTCCAAATTCCGACACGCCCCGCTTTTTTGGACAATTAGAACTATTCTTCTCCGACGATTTCACTCATTTTCAGCTAAAAATCTTTCCGCATCAATCCCCGCCATGCATCCGGTTCCGGCGGCGGTAATTGCCTGACGGTAAAAGGAATCCTGCGCATCGCCGCAGGCAAAGACACCGGGTACATTGGTTTTTGTCGTTCGTCCTTCGGTTTTCAGGTATCCGACATCATCCATTTCCAGAACGCCTTTGAAGAGATCGGTATTCGGCTTATGCCCGATGGCAACGAAAACTCCTTCGGTCGGGAAAATGCTTTCTTCATTGGTTTGGTTGTTGAAAATACGAATTCCGTTCACGGCGCTTACCGCATCACCCAGGATTTCGCGAATCTCCGTGTTCCACAAAAATTCGATCTTCTCGTTTTGAAAAGCGCGTTCCTGCATTATGCGCGAAGCGCGAAGCTCTCGGCGGCGATGTACGACCGTTACTTTCGAAGCAAATTTGGTCAAAAAATTCGCTTCTTCGAGTGCCGTGTCCCCGCCGCCGGCAACAACGACG
>CAYUGW010000001.1:28590-38684 GCA_964444245.1 uncultured Blastocatellaceae bacterium
AACGATCGGTTTGCCTCTGAAAAAGAAACCGTCGCAGTGCGCGCACGCCGAAACGCCGTTGCCGCCCAGACCTTCGGGAACGGGTGCTTCGCCTTTTACGCCGAGCCATTTGGCGGATGCTCCGGTTGAGATTATGAGAGTGTCGGCTTTGATAAACGTTGAAATTTCCGGGCTGTCTTTGCTTTGTTTGCCGAAAAGAGTGAACGGTCTATGCGACAGGTCAACCTTTTCAATCCAGGTATTTAAAAATTCCGTCCCGAACCGGCACGCTTGATCGCGGAATTCCTGCATCAGTTCCGGTCCCATAATTCCTTTGGAAAAACCCGGATAATTTTCCACCTCGGTCGTAATTGTCAGCTGCCCGCCGGGCTGCGGTCCCTCAATAACGAGCGGGCTGAGTTCGGCACGCCCGGCATAGATCGCCGCCGTCAAACCAGCTGGTCCCGAACCTAAAATAACTATTTTGCGTTTTATTTCTTGTATCATAAATTTTATCAATAGCTCCCTCAAAAAACTCAAGTCGTTTAAGGACAAAATAAGCCGATTTTATTCCGTATCCCGAATAATTTTTTTTGTTCGGGCGGGCATTCGACCGATCCGAAACTGCAAAAAACACAGCAATCAGCCCGTTTTGGGCGAAGAATTGTCCGGCAGTTCCTGCATTCGTAAAAAAATTGACAGGAAACTTTCGGCATCGTTTCGGTTTTTATAAAGCCACACTTCGGGCAGGTTATATCCGATTTGAATTGTAATTGTTTTATCAAATTAAGCATCAACTTCTATAAAATTTTTCAAAAAAAACCCGGGCAGCTTTCAGTTCAAAAAAGATGCCCGGAAGAAGAGGAGGAGTCAATGAAAAAACTTTTTATAGTTAACGAAAATCTCCCGAAATATTTTAAGGGAAATCTTTTCAACGCTTTTTAAATAAAGGATCACGGCTCGAAATGCGGTAGCGTTTGATCCTCGAATTTAGCGTAGTTGGTTTTATTTTCAACATTTTGGCGGCTTGTATCTGCTTTCCGCCGGCTTTAAACAGAGCGAAACGAATTAAATTTATTTCGAATCTTTTGATTTGCTCGTCTAAACTAATTTCAAAACTTGGAATTTCTTCAATGGCTTGAGCATTGTTCTGAGCCGAAACTATTTCATCAATCTCGCCGACGATGGTTCTTGCAAGCTGCTGAAGCATCTCCAGGCGTTGATTAAATCCGTCTTCAAAATGGATTTTTACCATCACCTTTTCTCCAAAAGATTGAGTGCTAATTTGAAAGAACTCAGCCGTTCAGACTTGCCGTTAATTTTTCGGCGTAGTCTTTCGGCAGCTCATTTCCGAAATACCGCACATTACCGTCTTTATCGAGAAAGACCACGGTGGGCGTTCCGATAACCTTGTACGATTTGGAAACGGTCGTATCCTTATCTTTGGCAACCGCATATTTAATGCCGAAATCCTTGATCCCTTCAGCAATCCGGGCATCGCTCTCGCCGATATTGATGCCGACGACTTTCACGCCTTTGGACTCGAATTCAGCCGCGAGCTTGTTAATATGCGGGGCTTCCTCCTTGCAGATAGGGCACCACGCCGTCCAGAATACGAGAACTGCGGGCTGTCCCTCCAGATCCTTAAATGAAATTTTCGTGCCGTCCGTTTTTTCGAGTTCAAAATCGGGAGCTTTCTGTCCGATCTTCGTTCCGCGCGCCGTTTCCTGCGCCTGTTTATTTTCCGCCGGCGAATTTGTTCCGGTAATGACCGGTTTCGTTTCGCTTGAAATTCCGCATCCGGTAAATGCGCAGATGCCTAAAAGTAAAACCAATCCTAATTTTACGGTTTCAAAATAATCCTTCATAATTCCTTCTCCTAAATAAATCTCTGTCCTGCCTGAATCAGTAAATACTGGGCAATGACGATCATCATCAATCCAAACGCGATCTTTACCTTTGACATCCATCCGCCCGAGCGCGGAAGCATTGCAAACGCTCCGCTAAACGTGCCGAGAATGATCATCAAAGTTCCCATTCCGAACGCGAAAACGAATAAAACGATCGTTCCGAAAACAACGTTTCCCTGCGTTCCGACGTAGGCGAGCGTGGCTCCCAGAGCCGGCGCCGTGCAGGGTCCGACGACGAGTCCCGACGACGCTCCGATCAAGACCGCCGAAAAATAACCGTTTCCTTTTTTGTCGGGATTCCATTTCGATAAAAACTGCGGCGCGGAAAGCGAGAACACATCGAACATTGCCAGAGCTAAGATCAACATGACATTAGCGACCAGGATATATGTCCAGGGGCTTGATGCCCACGAACCGAAAAGCGTTCCCGTCAGACTGGCAAAAGCTCCGAGGGCGGCATAAACAATGCTCATACCCAGAACGAATAAAACCGAAAGCTTAAATCCCTGAAAATTGAATTTTGCGGCAAGTTCGCCTTCTTCGGCTTGATTAGCGGCGGTTCGCCCGCCGATAAACCCCAGCTGGATCGGAATGATCGGATAAACGCACGGCGTAAAACTGATCAAAAGCCCTGCGATAAACGCCGCCGGAAAAGCCAGCAGAGAATTTCCGGAAAGATATCCCTCCAAATTACCTACAAAGTATTCCATATTTTTTAAAAATCCGGAGTGAGTGTTTGGCTGAACGAGTAACCCACTTGAATTTGCCCGAACACCCACTCTCTCATTTGCCGAAAAGTCCCAAACCCCGGCAAATCTTTTATAAATTCCTATTTGATCGCCTTATCGAAAGCCGCGACATATTCCGACTTGGAATAGTTTTGAACCGTTTTGAAGGTTTGCGTTTTGCCCTTGAAAACAGCAACGGTTGATGTCATTTTCTTATTGGCTTCAAAAAATGAGCCTAAACCCAAAGATTTTGCCTTGGCGGCGGCTTTGGCGGTCGTTTCATCGTTGGTTACGTCGAGCATCACAAAATTTATTTTCCCGTCGTATTTCTTCATCAGTTCCATCATTATCGGTTCGACCCTTTGGCAAGCCGTACACCATTCGGCTTTGATAATAACCACGGTCGGTTTTGTTTTAGCGAAAGTGCTGACGGCTGAAAATGTTAAAATCAGCGCGAGCGACATTAAAATGGTAGTAATTCTCTTCATTATTCAAATCTCCTAGTATTTTGTTTATGTTTGATTCCGCCTTTTGATCGGCGTTCACGGGAGTTAATACTTTTAGGTTATTCTTTATTCCCATGCTGAAAAAAAAATCTACTATTCAACTTTTTCGAAAAAAAATAAATATTTACCTAATTCGGGAATAAACTTTTAATTTTTTTGATTCCTCTTTGTTGGAAATTGATTTCTGAAAGAGAAGGGTTATATATAAATGTTCGGGATAAAATGGTTTGAAAATAAACACGAGAATTTGAGCGACTTTGAAACGGAGGCAATGCCGTTTATGCCGGATCTGTACCGGGTGGCAATGTGGCTCACCAGAAACAGAACGGAAGCCGAAGACCTCGTTCAGGAAACGATGATGCAGGCAATCAAATCCTTTCACCGGTATGAGTTAGGAACGAATTGCCGGGCGTGGCTGACAACCATTATGTATAATCTCAATTTCAAACGTCTCAAGAAAATGGGGCAGATGAAAATTGTTGACGACCCGGAAGAAAAAATTGCCCAAACCATTGCTTTCGAACCCCAGATTCCGCAAACTTTGACTGACGAAGCCGTCATCGCCGCTATGCAAAACGTGCCGGAAAATTTTCGGCAGGTCGTCGTTCTGGCGGACATCGAGGAGTTTTCCTATAAAGAAATTGCCGCCATTCTCAATATCCCGATCGGAACCGTTATGTCGCGGCTTGCCCGCGGAAGAAAAGTTCTGCGGATAGAATTGGCGGATTATGCCCGGAGGTTCGGGTTTGGCAAGAATCATAAAGTTGCAGCTCAATCATAAAGAGATCAAATAGTTCGAGAGGTAAAAACGTATGCAATGCAGAGAATTTAGTGAAATTTCAGAAGCTTATTTAAGCGATGAACTTTTGGTGGAAACAAATATTCAGGTCTTCCATCATTTGGAGTCCTGTCCGAAGTGCCGTCAGCAATTTGCGGAAAAACGTCAATTGCGGAAAAGGATCAAAACCACTTTCAGCAAAAAGGATGATTTTCAGATTGACCCGGTTTTTGCCGGTATTTTAAAGGAAAATTTAAGAGCAACCATCCGTAAACAAAGTAAGCGGCGAAGCCCTTTTCTGTCGCCGTCGTTTCTTGTGCCGGCAATGGCAGTGGTTTTGATAGTTTTTACATTCGGATTCCTTTTTCTTAATTCGCCCGATAAAAACGGCGATAGAGTCTTTTTCCCGCCCGGCATTACAAAAGGTTTGACGCAGATTTCGCTGATCGCTGCCGGAAATCATAAAGACTGTGCGCTGGAGAAACTGGAGCAGTGGGAGTCAATGTCAAAATCGGATTTTCAGCAAAAAGCCTTCTTTACCGAAAAAGTCCTTGATCCGCTCAAGGCAAAGTTTTCTGAGAACATAGAAATGCTCCACTCACATAATTGCATTTATGAAGGCAAGGAATTTACGCACGTTATTCTTCGCAAAAACGGTCATATCGTTTCGGTTTTTATTGACATTACGGATAACCTGCCGGTCAATGACGCAACATCGGCGCAAATCACGAGCGAACACGAGAACGGTTTGCAGGTAGCGAGTTTTCTCAAGGACAACCGGGCAATCTTCGTCATTTCCGATCTGTCCGAAACTGAAAACTTAACTGCCGCCCGCACTCTTTTCGATTCATTAAAAGGACAGAATGAAATATAATTAACGCCGAAATTTCACAATTCTTCGCACCGCCTAGAAAAGGGAATCGAACTTTTCTGAGTAACGATTCATTTTTGATCTTTAAGTCCTTTTTTTCTCATCTGAACAGCCGTTTTATGCGGCGTATTTATATAAAAAAAGCTACCCAACGTAGAAATACAAACTCAAAAAAGCCGCCCGTGTTGTCAGATGCGGGCGGCTTTTTCGGCAAATTTTGTTTTGATAAATTTTATAACTTTTATTTTTTCGCAACAAGTCTTTAATTACGCCCTGCCATCACGCCGCCGTCAACATCGAGGATCGCTCCGGTGATCCAGGAAGCCTTTTCGGAAAGCAGAAAACAGACGGCGCGGGCGACATCTTCGGGCGTTCCGATCCTGCCGAGCGGGTGAAATCCATTAAACCCGGCAAGCGTTTCTTTAAGTTGTGCGGTCGGAATAAACGCTTCATAAACGGGCGTTTCGACTACTGCCGGTGCCACCGCATTGACGCGTATATTAAAATCCGCCAATTCCATGGCAAGATGCTGCGTCAGAGTATGAAGTCCGGCTTTTGCCATCGAATAGGATGAAGACGGAGTTGCCTTGACCGCTTGCCGCGCCCACATCGAACCGATATTGACGACCGCTCCGCCGCGACCGTGTTTTTTGATATTTTTGATCACCTGCTGCGTGATAAAAAAAGTTCCGCGATTGATATCGAGATATGAATCGTAATCTTCGGGAGTTTGCTCGATAAATGGTTTCGGAACAAAAATTCCAGCAGAATTGACCAGCAATTCGATCTCCGGCAAATCATTTGCCATCCTCCTGACAACTTCCTGCCAGCCGTTTTGCCCGGAAATGTCGGACTGCCAACCTTCAACTTCTCCGTAAAAGCGTAAATTATCGAGTGCCTTTTCCATTTTTGCGGCAGTTTTTCCGATAATCACTGTTTTTGCCCCGTCTTGAAGCAGCATTTTGGCGATTTCAAGACCGATACCGCTCGTGCCGCCGACGATCAAAGCGGTTTTATTTTCAAATATTTTACTCATATATATATTTCCTGTTTTGTTAATTTTTTTTTTACTGATCTTTAAGTAATTTTGATATGCCGCAACGCTCAAACTTCCGCGACGATCCGGTGATTTCGCAGTATTTCCAAGAACACTTCGGGTTCCGGTCGCACACGGTAATTGTCGGTTTCGTGTGTCCAGATGATCTTTCCCGATGCGTCGGTAATTATGACGGTCGGCAAAACGGTTTCGCTGTCGTAGCCCATCATCTGCATCCCTAAGGGAATGCCGTTTTCGCTGTTGATCCCGAGCAAACGGGCTGCCCGGTTGCCTTCATCGGTCAGAAAATCAAAATTTACATTGAATTTTTTTGCCAGTTCCGCCGTGTTTTCGTGCGGCTGCGGCGAGATGAGGGCGACCCGCACGCCGGCATCTTCGAGATCGCGGTATCTGCCTGCCAGTTCTTTGATCTGCGCCATACAGAGCGGACACCAATTTCCGCGATAAAACATTAAAATTGTGGGTTTTGAAGTCAGATCTTCAGAACTTATCGTTGTGCCGTCAGCGTTTTTGAGCGAAAATTTCGGGAGACGTTTTCCCGCTTCGATCGCTTCGCTTTTTCGGCGACTGAGTCTTGAATACCAGTATACGTAAACCAATAATGCGCCGAATCCGGTGAGCGACAGCAATAAAGGCAAAACTCCCGTCTCATTGCGCAGCCAGGACAAGCCGGACAAAGCGATGCCGACCGCTCCGAGAATCTGCAAGACCGGAAAATTAGAACTTGTCCGCGCGACGCTTTTTGTAATCATCAGCCATCCGAGTACGCTAATCACCGGAACGGAGGTTAAGATCACGCCCGACCATGCCAAAAGGCTTCCGCCCCGCATCAAAATCATCCAGGGAGCGATCAGCCCCAGAAACATATTCAGCATCATAAAACTGCTGATAAAAATAGATTTTAGAAAATTCATTTTTATTCTCACTTTGTTATTACCGGTGCGTTAAACCGTGTGCCGACGTTTTTTTTCATTGAGACGGCACACGGTTTAACGCATACGGGCAGGATTTTTCTACGGTTTTCAGGCGGCGGCTTTTTGCCATTTTGCCGGCTCGAAAGCTGCGTCAAGCGGAGTTTCCGCGATGTGGTTTGTGTAATTGGAAAGCGTTTTCATCCCGACGACCAGGATCACTTCCAGAATATTCTGTTCGGAGTAGCCGGCTTCGATAAAGGCTGATTTTTCTTCTTCAGAGACGAATCCGCGTTTTTCGGTGACGCTTTTCACAAATTTTCTGAATGTTTCGAGTTTGGCATCGGTAATCGGGCGGTTTTCGCGAACCGACCCGATGACTTCCGCCGGAAGGTTCTGCATCGAAGAGATCGCCGTATGCGCCGCTACGCAGTATTCGCAAGTATTCGAAACGCTCGTGCCGATAAAAGCGATCTGCCTTTCGAGCGGCGTTAAACTCGTTTGGTCAACAAGTGTGCCGAGCGTCAGATACGCCTGCAAAATTTCCGGTGATTCAGCAAAAACGCCGAATAAATTCGGGATAAATCCGAACTTAGCTTTGACCTGTTTTAAGATTTCCGCCGATTTTTCCGAAGCGGTCTCGATTGTATGAACTTGTAATGACATAATTTTGTTGCTCCTATATTTTATTTGAATTAAAAAATTAAAAAATAACTTTTTTTCCTAAGACTGCCGGGACATTGCCCGCAGTCCTTCCACCGTCGGCAGCTCGCCGCCGACTCCCCACTGACCTTCGGGAACATCTTCAATGATGACCCAGGTGACCGGTCTCAAACCTTCACCTTCGACCGACACGATCGCATCGGTCACTTTTTCGATCAACTCTTTTTTCTGCTCAGCCGACAGGTAGCCGCCGAGTCCTTTTAATTGCGCTAATGGCATAATTTGCTCCTATTTTAATTCTGGACTAATTAGTCCAGAATTAATTAAAGACCGTTTAGTCCAATATGTCAAGACCAAAATAAATTTTATAAAAAAATTATTTCAGCGATACGATGATCGTATTGACTATAGGTTTGAGGACGGCGGGTTTTATTCCCGCTTTGACCATAGATTTTATTCCGCTCATATTGCAGACGAGATAATCGGCAAGAGTTTCGGCGTTTTTCGAGAGGGAAATCTCGCCGTCGGCTTGGGCTTTTTTGACGGCACGGGCGAAAACGCTCTCGAACTTTTTCAGACCGCTGCCGGTCAAAATAGCGATTTCCTCGTTTTTCTGGGCGAACTCGGTAGCGGTGTTCATCAGAAAACACCCTCTCTGACTCTCTCTGAGCTGTGCGTTTTCGGCAATTTCCATAAAAGTGTTTTCGATAAACGCAAGCCCCGAAGGTGCTGCTTCTAAACTTCGCGACAAATTCGCGCTCATCAGTTCGACATAATGATTAAGCGCGGCGGTATAAAGATCATGTTTGCTTTTAAAAGCCTGGTAGAAACTGCTTTTCGATAATCCCATCGCTTCGATCAGGTCCAGCAGGGAAGCCGCTTCAAAGCCTTTTTCCCAAAATACTTCCATCGCTTTTTCAAGCGCAACTTCTTTAACGAATTCTAAAGGTCTAGCCATAATTTTAGTATAATTCAAAAAGACCATTCAGTCCAAAATTACCTGACCGCAGTAAAAAAGGCGAAGAGAATTTATTCACTTCGCCCTTCATAAAAAGTAGATATTGTCTTAATCTTTATTTGATCGGATCATTGATCTTCTTCAAATTTTCAATGATCACCCCGGGTTCGGCACGTTTTTTATAGTCAGTGTCCAGATAAGCATAAACGATTTCGCCGTCCTGTCTGACAATAAAAGTTGCTCCAAGGGGCAGTTCGGCTTTTTCCATTTCGTTATTTTTAGCGACATCCAAGCCCTTTGATTTATATTGTTCGTCGGTTTCCTTCGGTATTTGATAAACAATACCGAATTTTCGCGCCGTCTCGAGCTGCGGATCGCTCAAAACCGTAAACTGCAATTCATTTTTTTTGGCGACCCCTGCCGAGTTGTCAGGATTCTCGGCTGAAATTGCGACAATCTCCCCGCCTGCTTCTTTAATTTTTGCCGCATCCTTTTGCAAGCTTTGCAAGTAAAGATTACAAAACGGACACCACGCGCCGCGATAGAAAATTACCACGAGATTACCTTTTTTGAGCAGATCGTCGCTGTTGACGATTTTGCCGTCCATGTTTTTGAGTGAAAATGGAGGCATTTTCGCTCCCGGTTTCAAACCGAGATTTACCGCATCCCGATCGGTTATTAACTTCTCCGTTTCGCTATTCGATACCGGTTCAACAGGCGGATTTGACGTTTCCGAAATTGATGTTTGAGAACAACCGGCAATAAATACAGATGTCCCGAGCAATAAAAATAAAAAAACTTTTTTGTTCATAAATGGATCAGCGTCGCCATTAGTGCAGATTGTTACGCTGATTGGTTAATTCTGACTTGATGTTCTAGCTTTTACCGTAACAAATTGCAGAAATGTCTTTGCCTACTTTTTCGTATTGACAAAATATGTTCCCTGCGGAAGGACGTGTTTGTGCGGCAGTAATGAGATTCTTGCCAGAACTTCTTCATCATATTGTTTTCCGTGTTTTTTCAACTCATCCATTATTTTACCGATCTTCTTTGTGTTCCAATACAAGATGCAATTTGAAACGAGACTCAAACAACTCGCTTTGTTCATAATTTCTTCAAAATCCGAAGTGCTGAAAATGCCTTGATTGGCGAAAAATATCCAGCGCGGCAATTTATGGCGATATTCGCCTTTATTGAGTTGAATGCGGACTGTCCGGCGAAGTTCAGGGTCGCTGAGGTAGCGCAAGATATATTGTGTCTTGATGAGTCTGCCGAAATCCCGGAAAGCGCGGCTCAGGCGGTCGGACGGCGAACCGCTGATCAGTTTTTGGACGATCAGGTGTGCCGGGACGGTTTTATTTTGTAAGGATATGACCACTCTCATCATCGCATCCCATTGCTCGGTGATCAGATCGAGATTGACCGAGTTTTTCAGAATCGGCGAGAAGCTTTCATTGTGATAATTCTTATCCGGTTTATAAAGTTGTTGCTGTTTAATGTCCCGAATTCGCGGCATAAAATAGAATCCGAGCAGATGACATAAAGCGAAGATCGCTTCCGTATAACCGTGCGTGTCGGTCGTATGAGCCTTCGGTTTTAGGATCGTGTTATTTTCAAGCAGTCCGTCCAGAACATAGAGGGCTTCGCGCGGACTACACGAAATGACCTTGGTATTAAAAACAGAATACTGGTCTGAAACGTGCGAATAGATGCCGATGGCTTTATCGTAATAG
>CAYUGW010000002.1:0-9375 GCA_964444245.1 uncultured Blastocatellaceae bacterium
TGTATTATTTCGGAATGAGGTTTTATGCGCCGCATCTGTGTCGGTGGACTAGTTGCGACAGGCTACGGTCTAAAACAGAAACGTCTCTCTTTGCTTATGCTGCTAACTCTCCCCTTTTTTACGTTGATAGGCTAGGACTTAATAATGAGCCTGTTACATCTGCCTCACCAGGGACTTTAGTTCCGAGAAAATTAACTCCTGACGAAATTGAAGCGGATAAAATTAGTAGCCAAATCACGAAGAATCTCACTAAACTGGATCAAATCGAAGGTGATGTGACAAAACTAAAAAGGAATATTAAGGGTATCGAAAAATGGATTAATGAGTTAGATGTGAAGGATATCGACTATAAACGAAAAAAAATCGGACTGCCGAAGCATATCAAAAGGTTAGAAGAGGAAATTGAGAAATTAGAGTTGGAAAAAGAAGTAATTAACGCCGACAACGCAGAGCTAGACAAGAGATTTGCGAAAATAGCTAATAAAAGCAATCCTAAAGACCCACCGAAGTCAGGCGGAAGCGGCACAGGGTCTCCGGGATTATTTACCAGAGCCAAGGAGAGAATAAAGGGCTGGTTTAAGAGCGATGAACCGAAAACAAAAACGCCGCAAAAGTTGGAGAAACAGGCAGAAAACGGCTTAGGTCGTCGGCTTTTAGGCGGGGCTTCAAATGCTTTATTAGTTTATGGTTTATACAAAACTGCGGAAACAGCTTCTGAGGTTTATCAAGGCGAAAAACCATCAGAAGAATTGGGTAAAGAATTAGCCAGAACCGGTGCGTTCGGAGTTTCGTTGATTGCAGAAACTGCTATCGAAGAAGGTCCTGACAAATTAGAGGTAGTTAAGAACCTTATTGCCGATAGTATCGGGGCTGATGTTCAAAATCGGGCAGCGAATATTGCTGCCCAACAAAGATGATTTTCTAATTGAGAGGTTAAAAAGATGCCAAATAAAACTATTCAATTTTCGATTCAATTAGTCGATGCAAGCGATTCAAAAAATGTGCTGAAAGATTTGGCGGTGAGAGTTGCTTTGCTGGACAATAATTCTAAAGAAACCGATGTTTTATTTGATTCTTATGCGGATGCAAAAGGTGTTATTCGTTTTTCGTCATCGGACGACAATTTGTTCGATGACGAAGGCATCTTCGATTTCATAAGTTCTGCTTTTAGCAAAAAAGCCGAACATCCTTCAGCGAAACTTGTGGTCTTTGGTTTTGATGAACCGATTCTTACCAAAATCATTAAACTTAATCCAAAAGATAAAGAGTTGACCTTAAAAGTTGATTTGACCGAATACAAAAAACAGTTGAACCAACCGCTTGATAAATTTTTAGCCGATACAGAAACCAAACTGACGCTGAATGTCGGGCAATTCTTAAAGGATAAAAAAGTATCTGATTTTGCCAAGTTAAGGGATGTGCAAATACCTGATAAGGGTTTACATAAAGAGGATTTAGAGCAAATTGCCCTGCTCAATCATCACGCTGTTTTGCAACTCGTTTCGCGTGACAATCAAATCAATCAAACTTTGATCGAAGCAAATTACAAAGATATTTTTTCAATCGCCCATGAATCTGAAAAATCTTTTGTCGAAACTTTCGAAGGGAAATTAAAAGAAGACGCGGCTCAAAAAATTCATCTAGCTGCCAAAGCCAAGCTAGCGGTTCTGAATAATATCGCCACTGAACATCGTGTTTTTCATTATAACGGTTTTAAGTCTCAACCCAATTTTGCCCAAGCCGCCAATACTTCGTCAAACACAGAATGCGAATGTGGTTGTCAATCGGCAGTCAGCCCGTTGGCTTATCTAACCGATTTACTCGATTACACCTTTCGGCACGCCAAACACAACAACAGCACCATCACGCCCGAAAAACTCGAAGAACTTTTTTATCAGCCGTTCAAGAATTTGCCGGTTGATTGCTCTTCTTCGGATACGCTTATTCGTCAGGTTCGGCTCTGCATCGAAGTTTTACGCCGATGCGCTGCAAGCCGCGGTATTGTAATTAGTCAAAATATTACTAACGATTATCTAAGAAAAACATTTGATGGGTTGTTAGCCGAAATCGGTACTTCCTGGAATGAATTGCGATTGGTTCGCGGCAACACGGATGAACAAAAATCTCTTGCAGAACGGCTCGGAATCAATTTGCCCGAAAGCGAAATAGCGGATAAATTGAATCGCCTTCGGATGGATTTAGGTTCGGGGACATTAACCGAAGAAAATGTGGAACTCATCTTCGGTTTGCAGGATACATCGCGCGAACCGCTTTCAACAGGAGTAAAATTCAACGGTAATCAAAATCAAATCGTCCGTTGGCGTTTCAGTGGGGTTGAATTTAACTTTAACACCGATGAAAACGGTAAGATTTATGCGAGTTTGACCAAAAACGGCAATCGCTATGAACTAAAACTTTTTCGGGATTCAGCGAACGCAAATTTAATCGCCGAAGGCATAAGAAATTCTGCCAAAGGTGAAATCATTTTGGAGCCGAAAAACGAAAGTCATTTGACGGGTCGAGTCGAAATTGATTATCGGGCAAATGACCAAAACATAAATTTTGCACTGGTTCCCGAACTCTTGATTTGGCGACTCAAAAATCTCCGTGGAATTTGGCTGAAACAGGATGAGGCATTAAATAGCCCGATCATCAATCCCGATAATTTAACTACAAATTGGATTAGAAATGACCAAAACGGGGATCTAATCTTGGACTTTTTAGAAAATCGAAAAAACGAGTTGGACTACCTTTTTGAAAAGGTCAAAACAAATACGGATTCTTACGCTCGACTCAAAAACCGATTAGGTCGGAATCATAACATATCTGGAAACGGAAACATCATTCATCATTCTTTGGGCTTCTCAGACGTAGAATTAGAGTTGGCATTGGACTCTCAAGGAATACTTCCGATTGACCAACAAAAATTTGGTATAACAGCTCGAGAGTCCGTTGTTTTGAGTGACATTCTCAAACTAGCCAAATCAAACCAGACCGATGCGGGGGATTGGGAAAATGTTCATCACATTTTGGTCAATGCCGAAAAGAGAAAATATCTTTTTGTCAGATGGCGTGATGAAGAAAATGCCCAGGAAATCAGCATTTCGCCGGACTATTTCAGATTCCCCGTTGGTTATGGCGTGCAGAATGCCGTTCCCGTACATTTAACCGAAACCGGGGTGCGTTGGCGGCTGGATAAAGGTGCGAGAAATGATTGGCGCGACACGCTTTCCGGCAGAATTGAACAGCAAAATTCAGCCGTTACCGCTTTACAAACCGCAATCGAGACCGTCGAAGAACGCAATTTTCCCGAATATCGCAACAAAATCATTGAAACTACTATCAACAATGGAAATTCGCTCGCCGAAAAACAAAATTGGGTGACGAATCAGCTTTTGATAAATGCTTCAGAGGGCGGTTGCCGAAAAACCACCCGTGTTGCTCAAGCGATTGAAACGCTTCAACTATTGCTCTGGGGATTGCGGACAAAGAACATCGAAGACATCAACTTTTCTCTTTCCGCTGATAATTTTGATGAAGAATGGCGTTGGCTCGGGGCTTACGGAACCTGGCGAACGGCAATGTTTGTTTTTCTTTATCCTGAAAATGTGTTGCTGCCGAGATTGAGGAAAGTTGAGGATCAGTCAGATTTTTTTCAGGGAATAATTAAAGTATTTGATGGATACACCGTTACTAACTCAACCGAAACTGATTCCAATACCAACAGCAATGCAACACAAAGTATGGCAGAAATGCGGGCAAAATCTTTTGCGCAGGCATTAGAAGGGAATTCTCCCACAAGTGCCAAAGGTGCGGCAAAACTCTATCAATCTTTTCTCATCGGGACTTATTACATTAGAAATTCCATTTCGGCGAATACGGAAGACGGACTTTATTATGTAAATGTCATACGCCTAGAGGGAGCTTATTATTTGCCAATCCAAATCGGTTTGGTTTTACAAAGAGCTGGAGATTATATCACTGCGCTTGATTGGTTTGGAAGAGTTTATGATTTTAGAAAGGGGGAGTTAAATCAAGTAGTAGCCAACCTTTTTGCACGCAGAAATACTTCTGCCTCGTATCAGCGATACGATAATTGGCTGCAAGACCCTTTGAATCCTCATTTGATTGCCGAAACCCGCGCAGATGCCGACCAGAAATTCATTCTTATTTCGATTATCAAATGTCTTATAGAATACGCCGAATCCGAATTTACCGCGGATACTTCCGAATCACTGGCTCGCGCCCGCGAACTTTATTTGACCGCAGAACGACTGCTGAATAATGACTTACTCAATCAAACAATCAAGAATTGTGATGATTTGATCGGTGAAATTTTTATCAAAATCGGAGATGATACTTGGCACCCAATAATAATTGAAATTGCGAGAGATATACTGCGTTTCAATCCAGACCGAATCGGCGAGTTTATCTCCCGCGATCGGATGCTTGATGATCTTGAAAAAGTCATTGATGAGCGAAATTTGACTCTAGGTGAAAAACATCGGAATATTAGACGAATAATGGAAGAACATTTGCCCCCGATTGTTCCTGAAGTTAGTGGGCAACGCATGTTTAGCGGAATAGAAATGCAAAAAAGCGAGTTCTCCCGTCTTTTGCAGAATAAAGAGGTTTTCCAATCCGTTCAGAAAGTCCAGCCGAGGAAACTGGAAAGAAATTCGAAAAAATTCCCCCCATCTCCCGCCGACGGTCTTGTTAGAGTTGATTCCGGCATTGTCGATCTTGGCGGCGGCAGACTTGATATTTATATTCCGGCACCGAAATTTAAATTTTGCATCCCCCAAAACCCGCTTTTAAAGGTTCTCCGAATGAAAATCGGTACCGGTTTATTCAAACTGCAAAATTGTTTGAATATTGCCGGAATGACGCGGGAAATTCCTGCTTATGCGGCTCCGACTGATACTTCGACGGGACTTCCGAGCAACAATGCCCCCGGACAGATTTCGCTACCTCCGATCAATCAAACTGGTCCGACTCAATATCGCTATCGCACCCTCGTTGATCAGGCAAAATATTTGGTTGGAATCGCGCAGCAGATGGAAGGCTCGTATCTCTCTTTTCTCGAAAAAGCAGACCTAGAAAGATACAATCTACTCCGTGCCAAACAGGATTTAGAGGTTGCCAACTCAAATTTCACCTTGCAGGATTTGCGTTTAACCGAAGCTAACCGGCACCAAGAATTGGCGCTGCTTCAGGAGAAAAAAGTTGAGTTTATTGTTGATTATTATAAGGAATTAATTAACGAAGGACTTTTGCAATCCGAGGAAGCGGCTCTGTTCTCTCTTTATGCAGCGGCAACAATTCAAGGAATTGGGATAATAATTGGAGCTATTGCGGGTGGAGTTGCCGCATTTATCCCTTCGGGCGGAACTGCAACCCTTGCTGGTGGAGGAATTGGAGCGGCGCTCGGAGCCGCCGCAAGTGGATCCGGGGTTTTGATGACAACTGCTCAAATTTTTAGCACAGAGGCAAGTTTTGAACGTCGTCGGCAAGAGTGGCAGTTCCAAAAAGATTTGGCGGAACTTCACGATAAGGCGATAGCTCAAAAACAAATTGAATTGGCACTCGATCATATTGAAATTGTAACACAGGAAAAAGAAATAGCACGTTTGGGGGCGGAAAATGCTTCGGATGTGGTGATGTTCCTGAACAATAAATTCACTAATGTCGAGCTTTACGATTGGATGATCACCATTGTCGGCGGTATCTACCGATATTTCCTTGAACAAGCTGCGGCAACAGCAAAAGTTGCTCAAACTCAACTTGCTTTTGAACGTCAGGAACCCGAAAAGGGAATTATTTCGAACGACTATTGGACGATCACCGATCAATTCGGCGGTGTCTCGGGCGAAAGTGCACTTGACCGCCGCGGAATGACCGGTTCTGTCCGCCTTTTACAAGATTTAACACTGCTCGACCGAACCGCCTTCTTGAACGATCACCGGAAACATCAATTAACAAAGACAATTTCGCTGGCAAGATTAGACCCAATAGTTTTTCAAAGATTCCGGCAAACGGGTATTTTGCCTTTTGAAACAACATTACGGACATTCGACCGTGATTTCCCGGGACATTATTTGCGTTTGATAAAACGGGTGCGGGTTTCCGTCATTGCCCTGATTCCGCCGACCGAGGGCATTAAAGCGACACTTTCAACCCGCAATTTATCAAAAGTAGTACGGAGTGAGACTTTTGACAAAGTTGATGTAATCCGTCTACCCGAATCGGTTGCCTTAACTTCGCCAATCAACGCGACGGGAATCTTTGAACTTGTCGAACAGCCCGAAATGCTTTTGCCTTTTGAAGGTTTGGGTGTCGAATCTAGCTGGGAATTTCGTTTACCCAAATTTGCTAATTCCTTCGATTACAATTCGATTGCCGATGTTTTATTGACGATTGAATACACTTCTTTGGAAGATTTTACTTATCGTCAACGGGTAATCGAAGAGATGCCTGCCACCGTTAGCGGCGAGCGACCCTTTAGTTTGAGACAAAACTTTAGCGATGCTTGGTATGACCTGAATCACCCTGATTTGGTTGAACCGCCAAATCAACCGATGCAAGTCGTTTTTGAAACGGTAAAAGCAGATTTCCCTGCCAATCTAAACGATTTGGGAATTCAACATATTTCGCTCTATGTTGCTAGAAAAGACGGAAACAATTTTGAAATCCAAATTGATGATTTAAGTTTTGCGGAAATAAATCAGGCGGAAATTTCGGGCGGGGGAACTACAACCGTCAACGCCATCAGCAGCACCCGCAACGCAAACGGTGGAAATTGGAGCAATCTGACGGGCGGAAATAGAAAACCATTTGGAAAGTGGAGAATGAGTTTACCTAATACTGATGTTGTCAAAAACCGGTTCAAGAATGATGAGATTGAAGATATTTTGTTTGTTATTACTTTTAGTGGTCGGCTGGTGAAGGATTCTGATTTATAGAACCTGTTTGCAATTAAAGCCATAATCATCTTTACTTTGATAATGGTATATACAA
This sequence comes from uncultured Blastocatellaceae bacterium, assembly GCA_964444245.1. GTDB lineage: Bacteria > Acidobacteriota > Blastocatellia > Pyrinomonadales > Pyrinomonadaceae > JAHCHG01. The sequence continues at coordinate 7,018 of CAYUGW010000002.1, forward strand.
CAGATTTAACATTACCTCAATTCGAGGTTTTAGATGAATTATTACCCAAAAGTAAGACGCGCGGATACGATGTTTCAAGGCACTTGATTATTAATGGCATTCTTTACCAACTCAAAAACGGTTGTCAGTGGCGAGATTTACCAACCGATTTTCCAAAATGGCAAACTGTGTATTCCCAATTTCGGCGGTGGCGAATCAATGGAGCGTGGGAACAGGTGCTGAGAGAATTAGAGAAAAATGAGCGCGGAAGCAAAAAAAATAGAGTATCCGAGTTTATTATTAGGAGATTCGATGTGTGCCAAACGGCGCGGACACGGCGAACATTGAAACAAAGGTTATTGTCACTACAAATGCACGAACGGAATTAAAAGGCATTTGTTGGTGGATGTTTTAGGCAATCCGTATTTTATTAAATGCACGACGGCAAAGGTAAGTGATGATGAAGGGTTTGCTGAAAATAATCAAAGAAAATAAAGATTATTTTCTCAATCTACCGGAGGGACACATTATCACGATTTTGTTAGATAACGGGTATCACAAAGATTATTTGGAAGCGGAAATAGAGAAGATTGATCCCGAGTTAAGAAACAAAATAAAAATCGAATTATCCGCCAAAATCACACCAGCGCAAAAGGCAACCGCGAAACAGGAAAATCCGGCGAAACTTGGATTTGTGGTGATTTTCAAGCGGTGGATAGTCGAGCGCACGAATGCGTGGATCAATCAATGTCGGGTGCTGTGGAAGAATGGCGAAGGTTTGTTGGTTACGAGTGAAACGAAGATTAGAATTTGTGCAATCCGCTTGATATTACGGAGAATCGCCTAGTCAATTAATTGAAGCCTGTGCGTAATTAAATGGTTTATTTTTCACCTACTCCGTAGAGATTTCTTTCCATATTTTTGAATTACGCACAGGCTTCAATTAATTGCAAACAGGTTCTATATGAATAAATGGATAAATACGTATTGTCCTGCGGTTTCGCCGCCAAAGCCACCTATCCCGTAAAGAATAAAGTTTTAGATTTGAGGAGGTTAAGTAGAGTGTAAATTAAATTTCAAGGTGTTTTTCAAATTTCAGATTTCAAATTTCAGATTTCAAATTTGTGTTGAAAAACAAATATTGAAAAATTTGAATTACTTGAAAATTTAATTTACAGAGTATTAAGTATGTTACAACAAATTTTCAAGCTAATTTGCATAGTGTTTATTTTAAGTCATTTGACTTTGGCACAAGGACCAAAATGGTTGGTTAAAATCAGGCAAATTATGCCCTTACAATCAACTGAAGCAGATGTTGAAAGGTTGTTTGGCAAAGCAACCAGACGCTATGCAAATATTGGCAAATACGAAACCAAAGACGGAATTCTGACTATAGAATATTCAATTGGTGAATGCGGTTCAAGGCTAGCTAATTACAGCATTCCAAAAGATACTGTAGTTTATATTGATTTTCTGCTTAAAAAGCCTGTTAACTTTAAGGTTATAAAAGAGGATCTAAGTGATTTTGAAATGGAAGAATCTTCCGATACTCAAAATGAAACGTATAAAAATCTAACAACAGGGGTTGAATATGGCGTGTTCGTCCGAAGTAAAGAAGATATGAATTATGAAAAAAATCCAAGATTTCTGATTGACATTTCAGTCTATCCACCAAAAAAATATTCGTATTTGGAATGTTCAAACAAAGCAAAACAGAAAGAACCGGAGTAATAGTTATTATGTAGTTCCAGAATCAAAAAGTGGTGCTAAAAATGGGATGTAATTTATCGCCCGAATTAGAAGGAAAAGATGAAAAATCCTGGCATCCCCGCCTTCGGAGTTTTATCCGACGACCGAAGATTATTTCAGCGGTGATTCTCAGTTAGAGAAAAGAGTCAGAAATGCCGGTTCGACCGATCCGGCGGAAGTCAAGAATTATTACATTCGGTCGAGCATTTTGAACAAAGTCATTTCCGAAACCGATGGAACGGGCAGAAAACTGAAAACCTTCGTTCCGGCAAACGGGACAACCTTAGCAACTCAAGCCCTTTATTATTATACCCAACCGGCGAGTGAATCTCTGACCTTTAATCACACGGATGTGTCGGGGACGGGAGTTCAGCAGACGATGGCAATCGGCACCTTTAACACCACCAGACTTTTCCACACTCAATTGGCAACAAAAATGTAGCACAGAGATATAACTCTAATTATATCAATAAGATAAGTGTTTTATGATATAGTTCTTTTGAAAAATAGCTAAAAATTCAGAAAAATAAATATATTGAAATCGCTAAGTTGTTGATTTTATTGAGTTAGATTTAAATTTATGAGTAAGTCCGCTGTTATCCGCATCCCTGAATCGCAAATTTTAACGCC
>CAYUGW010000002.1:9475-34781 GCA_964444245.1 uncultured Blastocatellaceae bacterium
CAATCCGGCAACCACGAAATTAGTCCCGCGCCCCGCAAAACCTCTCCAAAGCCCGAAAGGAAAAGTTCTGTCAGTCAAAGAAGTCCGGTATCTGCTTTATACGATTCATCGCAATAATCCGGTTGATCTCAGGGATTTTGCCATTGTTTATTCGATTTTAAGATTGAGCTTGAGAGTTTCGGAAATCTGCCATCTGAAGATTTGGATAGTTTATTACACAAGGTCGAAATACTTCACAGATTATTTGATAACTGCTTGATTATAGCTGGTTTAGTATGTTTTTTCATTCCCGATGTTTGGGGTTAAACCCTAGAGTAAAACGGGAGTAAAAAAATCTGATAAAGCCAATAAAGTAATTGGTAAAAATTCTATGAAACATTTTTACCTTGTGTAACTATTTCACCGTTTTTAATGATGGGGTAAAAATGGGGTAATAAAGAAACAAAACCAGACCAAAACCGGTAAATTTGACCTTGTTTTGAAATGTTAAATGTCCCGTATTTACTGCTCTTTGTGTTTGTTTTCAGCTTCGTCGTCCCGTTCGGGACGGTGAGGTCGGATGTTCAAATCATCTCGCCCCGACCATTTTATTACCGGATAAATAAGGATTTACAGGATTCGTCTTGTGAGTCTTTTTTTATTGATTTTTCGGATGGAGTAATGATTTTTCCATTTTCCATTTTTAATTTTGCATTGATCCTTACTTTAATTGCCGAAAACTCGATCATAATTCCGCCGTTGATTTTAACATCGAAAACTTTTTCACTCGTTTTATGAAATTCGGTTTCGGCAAATTTCAGTTCGACTTCGTAAAATCCGCTTGCGACATCATAGCCATAACTGCTCAAAATTGCCTCGCCTCCGATAAATTTGAAATTTCCTGATGCGATTTGCCCTGATCTTACGCGTTTGAAAGCGGATGTTGATTTTATGGCAATCAATGCAAATTTAATACGCAGACCGTCGGATCGCAGTTTATTTCTAGCGGCGGCAATCGGTTTTCGCTTCTCGTTTTTATCGGATATTTTAAGACTTATTATTTCAGCAGTTTTTTTCTCGATGTCAGACCGATTCCGAATTTTCTGGTTCACGCGCACGGCATTATTATGACGCTGTGGGTTAATTATTTCGCGGCGCAGATCGCTCTTGTCCGCTCGAAGAATATAAAACTGTATATGCGTATGGGAATTGCGGGAATTGCGCTCGCCGTGCTGGTCGTGATTACTTGTGATGCCGGAAATTATTTGTCCCGAGCCGCACAAATTAGGATACTACCGAATTTTCAAACCTCTTTATTATATTTATTGCGATAATCGAACGGAGTCATTCCGGTGATTTTCTTAAAAGTTGCGCGAAATGATTTGGTGTCCGTGTAGCCGACATCGAGCATTACTTCGGTAATGTTTTTGCGGCTCGTTTCCAGGCTCTTTTTGGCGGCTTCGATCTTTACTCTTTGAATATATTGATTGACGGTGTTGTTCGTCGCTTTTTTAAAACGGCGTTCGAAATTGCGGCGGCTGATGGCGAATTTGGTTGAAAGTTCGTCCGTCGTGATGCGCGTCTGAAAGTTTTCTTCGATAAACGCCTGCGCTTTTTTTATTTCCTCGTCGGCGTGACCTGTTTGACCTTTGAACATTATAAACTGCGTCTGATTTTCGCGTTTGATGTCTATCGCAAAAACTTTTGCGGTTTTGATCGCCGTTTCGCGGTTCGTATATTTTTCGACCAGATAGATCAGCAAATTAAAATACGAAGTCGCGCCGCCGCTCGTGTAAATTCCGTCTTCTTCGGTGATTATTTTATCGGTTTGCAGATCAACTTCCGGAAACATCTCTTTGAATTCTTCCGCCGCCCGCCAGTGCGTCGAACATTTTTTTCCTTCGAGCAGTCCGGTTTTCGCCAGCATAAACGCGCCGACGCACAAACTCGCAATTTCCGCGCCTTTTTCGTATTGCTCCAGAATCCACGAAATAAAATCCTTATTCGTCTCCAAAAACTCGTTTGTATCGCCGTAAAAAGCCGGAACAAAGATCAGATCGGTTTTTTTAACTTTATCAATCAAAAGATCGGTATGAACCGAAAATGCGCGGTTGTGAAGTCTGACCTCTTCGCTCAAACCGACGAATTTTATGTCGAAAACCGGAAGTTTTCCCGATGCCTTCGCAAAATCATTAACCGCCGAAAAAACGTGGCGCGGATCGTCAATCGCCGCTAAAACCGACCGCTCGGGAACGAGTATGGAAACATGTTTCATAATATTTTACTCACAGATTTTTAGATTTTTAGTGATTGATTCCAACGATATTTTCCTAATTCATCGTCAAATTCCAGAATATTTATTTCAGACATTGTTTGCAGCATTTTATAAAGAAGATCACCTGTCGGATTACCTGTCCAAAAGATATGTTTTGTTTTTCTAAACTCTTCAAAAGAAGGATTATATTCGGTCAACCCTAAACAACACGCTAGATAATATGCGCTCACATCTTGATCTTCCCAATCTTTAAGCAACTCACTCAAATTCATAAATTACACTGTTAAAGCTACTGCAAAATTTTGTCGCAATCAACCATTGAAATTGTCGTAATCGCACCGCACAAGAGTTGATTTTTGGTGATAGGATAATACTACGTTTTATCGATGAAACAAAATCTAAGGAGCAAAAAAATAATATTATGACAGCAATAAATCCATATTTGGACTTTAACGGAAACGCGGAAGAAGCGTTTAATTTTTACAAATCGGTTTTCGGCGGCGAATTCGCGGCGGTGATGCGCTGGAAGGATATGCCGGCAGACACGGAAGGTTGTGAAGGAATGGCTTTGACGGAAGACGACCGGGAAAAAATAATGCACATCGCGCTGCCGATCGGCGACGGCAATGTTTTGATGGCAAGCGATTCGCTCGAAGCGATGGGACCGAAACGAATCGTCGGAAACAATTTTTCGATCTCCGTCAGCGCGGAGAGCAAGGAAGAATTGGAAAATTTGTTTAACGGTCTGTCCGAAGGCGGCACGCAGACGATGCCGCTGGCGGACGCTTTCTGGGGTTCGTATTTCGGAATGTGCAGCGATAAATTCGGCATTCAATGGCTGTTCAGTTTTGATTACAATCAGGATAAATAAAATTAAAGGGAGAAGATAAGAAAATGGGAAAATATGTAGATGGTTTCGTTCTGCCGGTCAAGCAGGACAAGGTTGAAGATTACCGGAAAATGGCGCAAAAAGCGGGCGAAATCTGGAAGGAACTCGGCGCACTCGATTATTACGAAGCGGTCGGCGACGATCTGGAAATTGACAAAATGGTTTCCTTTCGGAAAATCGCCGGTGCCGCCGAAGACGAAACAGTGGTTTTCGCGTGGATCGTTTATGAATCCAGAGAACACCGCGATCGAATCAACGCGGCAATTATGGAAGACCCGCGAATGAAGGAAGAAATGGAATCGAGCGGCGGAATTTTCGATTACACGCGAATGGCTTACGGCGGTTTTAAGGCAATCGTTGAAGTTTGATTTCAGGCATGAAATGAAGTTAGGCAAATTCATTTTTTTTTATTTTCATCCGCGTCCTTTGCGTCGCTGGCGTGATATTTAATCTTTAAACAGAAAGAGATTTCACGCAGAGGCGCAGAGAACGCAGAGGAAAAATCAATAAAAGAATTCAGACAATAAAAAGGATTTTGTAAATCAAGATTTCAAATAAATCAAACAAAATAAAGTTATAAGAGAGAGTAATTATGACAAAAGAATTATGGATAAATCTTCCGGTGAAAAATGTTGAAAAATCAAGAGAATTTTTCACCACCATCGGATTTTCATTAAATGAAAAATACGGCAACAGCGATCATTCGGCGAGTTTGGAGATAGGCGAAAAAAACTTTATCGTTATGCTTTTTGAAGAAGAAATCTTTAAAGGTTTCACGAAAAACGAACTTCCGAACGGAAAGCAAACGACCGAAGTTTTGTTTTCGTTCGACGCGGAAAACCGTGAAGCGGTTGACGAAACGGCGAGCAAAGTTTTTGACGCGGGCGGCACGATTTTCAGCGAACCGGCGGAAATAAACGGCTGGATGTACGGTTTCGGCTTTGCCGATCCGGACGGACATCGCTGGAATATGGTGTTTATGGATTTCAGCAAAATGCCGCAATAATCAAGGGAAACTCTGTTCAGAGTAATGATACAAATCATTACTCTGAACAGCAGCCGAAAATTATGAAATCAAAAAACGTAATAATAACTTATTGGATTATAACCGTGATTTTCGCAATAGCGATGTTTTTGGACGGGCTGGCGGGCGTTTTGCGCGTTGAAGGCGGAAAGGAAGCTTTGGCACATCTCGGTTTTCCCGAATACTGTCTGACGATTCTCGGAATTGCCAAAATTTCGGGCGCGATTGCCATTTTGCAAACCGCTTTTTACACGATCAAAGAATGGGCTTACGCCGGATTTACTTTTATTTTTATCGGCGCATTTGCTTCGCACGCTTTTGTCAGCGAGGGAATCGGTTTATTGATTCCGCCGATTTTTATGCTGGCGATAATGTTTGTGTCGTACTTTTTATGGAAAAAATCTGAAGCGGAGAATTTATGAAAATTGCTGTAATTATTGTCAGAACTTTGACGGGGCTTTTATTTATATTTGCATCGGTCGTCGTGCTTTTAAACCTTGTGCCGCAACCGGAATTGACGGGAAAAACGAAAATTTTTATGGATGGTATGAACGCCTCGGGTTATTTAATGCCGCTCGTCAAAATTACCGAACTTCTGTGCGGAATCGCGTTTGTAACGGGGCGTTTTGTTCCGCTGGCAACCGTGTGATTGCGCCGATTACCGTGAATATTTTGCTTTTTCACATTTTCGTTGATACGGCGGGTTTGCCGGTGGCGATTTTTCTGTTACTCGCAAATTTATTCCTGGCGTATGCCAATCGGGAAAAATATCAACCGATTTTAGAGGCGAAATAATAAGATGAAATATAACTCCATCGAAGCATTTATTCCTTCGGGGCGCGATTTTAAGGCATCGCGCCAACTTTTTTTAGAACTCGGATTCCAAATAAATTGGGAAACCGCTGATTACGTCGGGTTTGAAAATAACGGCTGTCGCTTTATTTTGCAAAATTACGACAGCAAAGAATTTGCCGAAAATCTGATGATGCGCGTTACGGTTGATGATTTGGACGCATTTTGGCACGAAATCAGCAAAAAGGATTTACCCGCAAATTTCGGCGTAACTTTGCGCGAACCGACCGATTTTCCGTGGGGCAGGGAAGTCAATTTGATTGACATCGCCGGTGTTTGCTGGCATTTTGCAAAAAGTGAATAAGTGTTTATTTTTTGCGGTATAAAATCAATATTTGACGAAACAAAAAACGGAAAAGTATAGATATGAACGTACGACAAGCCTATAACGACTGGTCGAAAACTTACGATTCGGTCGAAAATAAAACACGCGATCTGGAAGCGCGGAGTTTGCGCGAAATGGTTTCGGGCGAAAATCTCGAAATTTTGGAAATCGGTTGCGGAACGGGTAAAAACACGGAATTTCTTCAAACAAAAGCCGCAAACTTAATCGGCGCGGATTTTTCCGAAGAAATGCTCGAAAAAGCAAAGGCGAAAATCCGCGCCGAAAATGTGGAATTTCGCCGAATGGATCTGCGCGAAAGTTGGGATTTTGCGGAAAATTCGTTTGATCTCGTAACCTGTTCGCTCGCGCTCGAACATATTGAAAACATTGATTATGTCTTTAAGCAAGCACAAAAAGTTTTAAGAAATAACGGCAGATTCTATATCGGCGAGCTTCATCCATTTAAACAATATCAGGGAACAAAAGCGCGTTTTGAAACCGGCGCGGGCGTGTTTGAACTCGAATGTTTCATTCATCACATTTCGGAATTTTTTGAAGCCGGAAAAAAGAATAATTTTGAATGCGCCGAACTCAAAGAATGGTTTGACGATGATGATAAAACCCAAATTCCGCGACTTTTGACTTTTGTGTTTGAAAAGAGAAAATAGATAATTTTAATATCGAATCGAGATGATGTAGAATTGCAAAACAAAATCTACAAATTCAAAATTCGAAAAAAATGAAAAAAATCTTTGTCGGCTTCGTTTTGCTTATTTTGCAACTAAACGCTTTGGCTCAAACAACGGAAAATTACATTCAGTATGTCAATCCTTTGATCGGCACGCAGAAAATGGGACACACCTATCCCGGCGCGACCGTGCCGTTCGGTTCGGTTCAGCTTTCGCCGGATACCGATCAGCAGCCGCATAATATCGGCGGAAAATACAATAAAGACACATATAAATACTGCGCCGGTTACAATTACGATGATCGAGAAATCGTCGGTTTTTCGCACACGCATTTTTCCGGCACGGGACATTCCGATCTCGGCGATTTTCTGATTATGCCGACGGTCGGCGAGTTACAATTAGAACCGGGCGATAAAAATAATCCGGAAAGCGGTTTTCGCTCTCGATTTTCTCACGAAAACGAAACGGCAGAACCGAATTATTACAAAGTTTTGCTCGAAGACGACGGAATTTTAGCCGAAATGACGACGACCACAAGAGTCGGTTTTCATCAATATACTTTTCCCGAATCCGATAACTCACATATTATCCTGGATTTAATGCACGGCATTTATAATTATGAAGACAAAAACGTCTGGACTTTCGTGCGCGTCGAAAACGATCACACGATTGTCGGCTACCGGCAAACAAACGGCTGGGCGCGAACCCGTACGGTTTATTTTGCGATGCAGTTTTCCAAGCCTTTTAAGAGTTACGGTTTCAAAAATTACGAAAGACAGGATTACAAAGGTTTCTGGCGCAAATTCGATCAGACGAAGAATTTTCCCGAAGCGGCAGGGAAGCAGATTCGCGCGTATTTTGATTTTGCTACGGCGAAGGACGAAAAAATCCAGATAAAATTCGCGCTTTCTCCCGTTTCGACGGAAGGCGCGATGAACAATTTACGCACCGAAACGCCGGATTGGGATTTTGAAAAAATAAAACGCGCGGGACAAGATGAATGGAATAAAGAATTAAGTAAAATCGCCGTAACTGCTGACACAAAAGGCGATTTGATAAATTTCTATACCGCGCTTTATCACACATTTCTTTCGCCGACCGTTTATATGGACGCGGACGGGAAATATAAAGGTTTGGATCAAAACGTCCACACGGCGAAGGGTTTTACGAATTACACGACCTTTTCGCTATGGGATACATATCGCGCTCTGCACCCGTTTTTTAATATCATACAGCCCAAAAGAAACCGCGAAATGATTAATTCGATGCTCGCGCATTACGATCAGAGCGTGCATAAAATGCTGCCCGTCTGGTCGCATTATGCCAACGAAAATTGGTGTATGATCGGCTATCATTCGGTTTCAGTGATTTCGGACGCGATCGTCAAAGGCAACACGGAAGGCATTGATGCGAACCGCGCACTCGAAGCGATGGCGCAAACTGCCAGAACGAAATATTACGACGGTTTGGAATATTATATGGCTCTCGGATATGTTCCCGAAGACAAAAATTCTTCAAGCGTGTCGAAAACTCTGGAATACGCTTACGACGATTGGGCAATCGCTGAGGCTGCGAAAAAACTCGGCAAAACCGCGATTTACGACGAATTTTCAAAGCGTTCGGAAAACTGGAAAAATGTCTATGATTCGTCCATCGGATTTATGCGCCCGAAAATGTCTGACGGAAAATTTCGCGAAAAATTCGATGTGCTGCAAACTCATAATCAGGGATTTATCGAGGGAAACGCCTGGAATTACTCTCTTTACGTTCCGCATAATCCACAGGAGATGATCGAAATGATGGGCGGAAAAGTTAAATTTGAAAAATATATGGACGAACTTTTTACGATGGATCTGCCGGATGAATTTTTCGCCGACACCGAAGATATTACGCGCGAAGGCATCATCGGCGGTTACGTTCACGGCAACGAACCCTCGCATCACGTTGCTTATTTATACAATTGGACAAATGCGCCGCATAAAACTCAGGAACGCGTGCGGATGATTCTCAAACATCAATATAAACCAACACCCGACGGCTTGGGCGGCAACGACGATTGCGGGCAAATGTCGGCGTGGTATCTGTTTTCGGCTCTGGGATTTTATCCGGTCGCGCCCGGAAATGACCAGTATTCTCTGGGAAGTCCGGCGATCAAAACTGCGGTTTTGCGCCTAGAAAACGGCAAAACTTTGACGATTGAGGCGCGTAATCAATCGGACAAAAATGTTTATGTCGAAAAAGTTCTGGTCAACGGCAAAGAGATAAATCGCCGTTACATCACACACGCGGAAATTATCAGCGGCGGGCGCATTACGTTTGAAATGAGCGATAAACCGAAAATTTAGAAGCTGTATAAAAACTCAATTGACTGACGGCGTGTGATGAAGAGAATCTGTCAACTGTCAATTATCAACTATCAACTGAATTATCAGAAAAACCATAGCTTTATTTTCTGTAATATTAGTGGATAGTTGACAGTTGACAGTTGATAGTTTAGCCCGTTAAACTTTGTTCAATTTTTGAGTTTGAATACAGCTTCTTAGAGTTATTTGAAGTGACTTCTTGTAAATATTTTGATCGAAAACACGATCAGCAAAATAGAGTAAGCAAATCCGAATAACATATAAATCCAAAAATTTCCCCCGTTGATTAAAGAATTAAATCCCTGATACGCCCAGAATGTCGGGAAAATTGCGAAAAAAAGAGAGAATGAAGCGGGAACGTAGAAAGCCAAAAGGGGGAGAAAAAGCGGCAGATTGAAAAGTTTCTGCCAGGTCATCGCTTCGATCTTATTCTTGGCGGTTGCGGCGACGAACAAAATCATCAACGGCGCGACCAATGCGGCAAGCGCTGAATAAACGAGATTTGCAATTACGGGCAAACCGTAAAAAGGCTCGACCAGAAGAAGAAAAAATGTTGCTAGTGTTGCCAACAGAAACGGCGGAATCAGACGAAACACGACAAACCAGAATTTGGAAACGGGCAAAATCCCATAAACTTTTGCCACATTCGTATCTTTTTCGTCAACTAAAACCATCGAATAAATAAACCCGAAGGCAATCGAACCCTGCATCGTCGCCATCATTAAAATTACCGCGATGTAGTCCTGCACGACCGGATAAACTTCCGCAATATACGGCACGCCGTAGCGCGTGGCAACTAGAATCAGGAGCGGCAAGACGATGAAAATTTTCAGGGAATTGTCCCGAAAAACGAGTCTGAAATCATTAATGGCGATTTTGAAGAGCTTTTTCATATTTTGACGACTCTTGCAACAAAAATCCGGTAAACAAACCAATACAGCAACGGAATCCAGACGGCAGTTGAAATATAACCGAAAATTATTTCTCCCGAATTCGGCGTTTTCGCGTAGGAATTAACCATTAAATTCAAACCGCCTTGAACCGGAAAAAGTTTTAAAAAACTCAAATCCGCCAATTCAAAATAATTCAAGAGCGGCAGACTCATAAAAATAAGAAGCGGAACGGCGCGTAGAAGAAAATGCAGAATTTCGGTCGTGTAGCTGACGACGAAAATTCCCATCAAACCAAACAAGACGCAGGTTGAGAACGCTCCGACCGAAAAATGCACAAAGTTAAACGACGTGCCTTTGGCGGTCAAAACCATCGCCAGCGCGCCGAAAAAACCGAATGCCGAGAGCGTGATTAGGCGGGAAATCAGATAAGTATGCCGGTTGAGCGGCGTGACGAACAGCGCGGGCAGAACTTCCTGATCTTTTTCCAGAATTATCGAAATTCCGATAAAAACAAAACCGACCAGCGCCGGATCGTTATAAATCAGAAACGTGATGAATTTTTCTACGCCTGCGAAATCTTTAATCAGATAAATTATCAGAACGTAAAATACGCTTGTCCCGATTATCATCGAAATCAGATTGTTTCGCTGAAAGATCAGAAACTGCCATTTTATCTGTTTGAAAAGCTCGTTCATCCGAGTAATTTCGTTCCGGTAACTTTGATAAAAACTTCTTCCAAAGTCGCTTCCTGTGTGTTGATTCTTAGGATTTCGCCCCGTTTGATAAATTCAAGAAAATTCGGATTATTTCCCAAATCTTTGACGGGAAACTCCGCCGCCAGCCCGTTTTCGAGTTCGGCTTTGACCGTGTGTTTTCCGTATTTGTTCTTTAAAACCGAAGGCTTTTCCGTCAGACGGATTTCGCCGTCGGCGATAAACGAAACGCGGTCGCAGAGTTCGTCGGCGGTCGACATATCGTGCGTCGTCACGAAAATCGTTTTGCCTTCCGTTTTCAGCTTTTTGATATATTGCTTGATTTTTTGTGCGTTGACGGGATCGAGTCCGGCGGTCGGTTCGTCAAAAAAAAGAATTTCGGGATCGTGCATAATTGCGCGGATAAAATTCAGACGCATTTTCATTCCCTTGGAAAACGCTTCAACTCTTTTGTTTGCATCCGCTTCGAGTCCGAAGATTTCAAAAAGTTCATGGAAATCGAGCAAGTTTTTTTCTTGATAAAACGAGGCGAAAAGGTTTAGATTTTCCTTTGCGGTCAGTTTTAGATAATGATTCGGAAGCTCGAACCCGACTCCGATCTTTTCGAAATATTCGTTTCCCCAATCCTTCAAAGATTTGTTTTTTATCGAAATTTCGCCCGAAAAATCGTGAAGAATTTTATAGAGAACTTTTTGAGTCGTGCTTTTTCCTGCGCCCGAAGGTCCCAGAAAACCGAAAATTTCGCCTTGCGCTATCTCGAAATTCAGGTTTTTCAAGACGCTTTTCGTTGATTTCGGATATGAATAGGAAAGATTTTCTACTTTAATCATTATTTTCGTAAAATAGATATTATTCCGAATTTAGTTGCGGTTCAACAATGCAATTTCGATAGACGATAATATGCTAAATGCTATTTGAAAAAATAAAGCAGCGAAAAAGTTGATTTTTTATTACCAATAGTTCGGACAGTTTTAAATCCGGTAATTCCTGTAAACTGTTGAAAAGCATTGAAGTTATGAATTAAATCAAAGTCAGGTTTTGAGCTAAGTTTGATTTAATTCACTTGTTCAAATTAGAAAGTCCGTCTTTATTAACTTTCAAGTATCAAAAAACTGTCCGAAGTATTGATTACGGTATTTATTTTTTTAAAGAACATAAAAGGAGGAAAATTTATTATGTTGACGGTCGCAAAAGAAAATGAGAAATTCACCGGTTGAGTCTTTTCCTGATTTGTGTTGAAATCTGTAATTTATGAATCACAAAATTTTTATCGCCGGTTCGGGCGGAATCGGGAATGCGGTCGCCATACTTTTGCGCGAATGGTCGAAAACGGATGTAGATGTTTTTTTGGGTGATATTTCCGAAGAAAATCTGCACAAAGCCGAAAAATTTATTACGCACGAGTCGGAGCAAAAAAGCCGCGTCGAAAAGGTTTTGATGGCAAAGGATGGCATCAACGACGCGATGAAAGCGGCGTTTGAACAATGCGGGATTCTGCTCGATTGTTCGCCCGGAAGTCAGGCTCCGCGCATGGCGCAGTTTGCCAAGGATTTTAAAATGCACTACGCGAATCTGACCGAATATGTCGCCGAAACCGATGCCGTCATTGAAATTGCCAAAACTGCCGATACGGGTTTTATCGTCCAAACCGGACTTGCGCCCGGATTTATCAATGTTCTGGCGATGTCTCTGTACAAAAAATTCGTCGAAAAGTTTGAAAACGAAAAGGTCGAGCGAATCGGGATGAAGGTCGGCGCACTTTCGACGCACGCGCACGCGCCGCATTTTTACGGGTTTACGTGGTCGCCGATCGGCGTGGCGACCGAATATGTCAAAAACGCGCACGTCGTACGCAATTATCGAGGCGTAGAGCGTGCGGCACTTTCCGAGCGCGAAAAAATCATCATCAACGGTTTTGTCTATGAAGCCGATCTGACGAGCGGCGGCGCGGCGGATCTGCCGGCTTTTTTTGAAGGCAAGGCAAAAAATCTCGATTATAAAACCTTGCGCCACGCCGGACATTATAAATGGGTTGAAGGACTGATTAAAAAACTGCCGTTTGACGAAAATCTTCCGCAGAATCTGGAAGACGTGATGCTCGAAAAAGTGCCTTCCGTCGAGGACGATTTTGTGCTGGTTCATTCTTCGGTCGAAGGTTTCGATTTGCAGGGCAGACGCAGAATGGTCGAAAAAGCCTTTCACGTAACGCCGCTCGAAATAAACGGGCAATTCCTGCGCGCGATTCAAACGACAACCGCCGCGCCGCTCGTCGAATGCGCCGATATGCTCGCTTCAAATAAATACAAAGGTGTTGTTTTGCAAAGCGAAATTGATCCGAATGAATTTTTGAGCGGCAATTTCGTCAGCCGGGTTTATAAGAATTAAACCACGAAGAAACACGAATTCTTCACGAAGAAAACACAAAATTATTAGAGCAATTTTTAAATTTTCTAATAAATGATTTTTGACCGATACCCATTTTGATTCGGTTTTCAATTTGAAATTTGAAATCTGAAATCTGAAATTTGAAATACAGTAGAAAACTTAAAAAATCGCGTTACTTATCATAAACTCTTCGTGAGATATTCGTGTTTCTTCGTGGTTATAAAAGTATGAAAATCGTCTGCCTTTCCGACACACATAATTGCAATGCGCAAATCGAAGTTCCCGATGGCGATATTTTGATTCACGCGGGCGATGCGACCGTTACCGGCAGCATTCCCGAAATCGAAGCATTTAACGATTGGTTTGCAAATTTGCCTCATAAATACAAAGTTTTAATCGCGGGAAATCACGATTGGCTTTTTGAAACAAATAATTTATATGCGCGGAAACTTTTGAGCGATAAAATTATTTATTTGCAGGATTCTTTCACGGAAATCGAAGGTTTGAAAATTTACGGAAGCCCGTGGCAGCCGCGTTTTTTCGATTGGGCGTTTAATCTGATGCGCGGAGCGGAATTGGCTGAAAAATGGAAATTAATCCCTGATGACACGGATATTCTAATCACGCACGGTCCGCCGAGCGGAATTTTGGACGAAGTTCCGCGAAAATTTTTTGTTGAAAATACGGGCTGCGAAGAATTAATTAAAAAGGTCGAAGAATTAGCGAAAAAAAATCTCAAACTCCACATTTTCGGGCATATTCATTGCGGTTACGGCAGAAGCGAAAAATTCGGCGTGAAATTTGTCAATGCTTCCAATTGCGACGAATCTTATGAACCGACACAACCGCCGATAATTATTGATTTATAAAAATATCCAACGCATCAAAAGCAAAAGAGGCTGACTCGATTTCGAGTCAGCCTCTTTTAATTTATGCCGGATAAATTTTATCTGACGTAAGCATTCGGAATCGGCACATCGCCGTCTGCTCCAAAGGTTAATGCCGTAAATCCGCTGGTTGATTGAAGCAGATACCACGTGCTGGTTGATGGGCGGAAGATCGCCAGATCAGATGTTCCGTCGCCGTCGTAATCGCCCGGTGTCGGAATGTCTCCTACTGCCCCGAACGGAACCGAATAATATGAAGAATCTTCCGAACGAAGGATAAACCATTCTCCGGTCGAAGGTCTGTAGATTGCCACATCCGTTTTGCCGTCGCCCGTGTAATCCGCCGGAACTGCTTTATCCGTTGACGTTCCAAAGGTTGTGACGGTCGTTCCGCCGCTCGAACGATGAATCCACCACGTGCCGTTTGACGGTCTGAAAATAGCAATATCGGCTTCTCCGTCACCGTCATAGTCCGCCGCGACCGGCATATCTCCCGCTCCTCCGAATTCGAAGAATATCGCTTGACTATTACTCGAACGGATATAATACCAGGTCGAATTACTGGGACGATAAACCGCCGGATCAGCTTTGCCGTCGCCGTCGAAATCAGCCGGTGTCGGAATATCACCAGCCATGCCGAACGGGAATGAATAGAACGAATTGTCTTCCGATCTTAAGACAAACCATTCGCCGCTTGAAGGTCTAAAGATAGCGATATCTGCTTTTTCATCACCCGTGTAATCGGCGGCAACGATTTTATCGGAAGCCTCGCCGAATTGGAAAGCTCGATTTCCGCCGTCGGATGAGCGCAGATACCACCATTCGCCGACCGACGGGCGGAAAATGCCGAGATCGGTTCTGCCGTCGCCGTCAAAATCAAAGAACGGGACGTTATTAATCTTGATTGCCTCTGTAATCGAAAAGTCAGCATCATTAATATCGAAAAAGATATTTCCGACAGCTTCGACCTTGATTCGGGCGGTTGTGGTTAATACCGGAGGAACGGTAATCACGTGCGAACCGTCATTCGGCGTTGAAGCCGCCAAAACGGTCGGGAATGTTTGTCCGCCGTCGGTTGAAAGCGAAATTTTGACATTTGCCGTATTGATTCCGCCGCCGGTTGTTCCGCTTACGTCCCAGGTTACGGTTTGCGATGAATTTCCTGCCCAGGCAGTCGGCGATGAATTTTGCGTCGTTACTTTGAACGGTGTCGTCGTATTAATTACTGTTACAACCGTTCCGGCATCGGTGATTCCACCGTTGCCGTCGCGTACACTTACGCGGAAATTCATTGTTCGTGCTTCGGAAGGCAAATCTTCACCCGTGATACATTCTCCGGCGCAGATCGAACCTGTATCCGAAGTTCCGATAAAGGTTATCGGGGCTTCATTCGAATTGTTCAAAATATAGGTCAAACTCGGAAAACTTCTGGTCGGGCTTGTGGTCGGCAGATAGGAACGAAAACCCGGACGGAAAACCAGACTAATATCATCGTCGTCGGTGATTGCCGGATAATTTGATGCTGAAACACCGGCATCATTTTGTTCCCAATTGTAGGTCAGCGGATCATTATCAGCATCGGTCGCGCTTACTGTTAATTCAAACGGCGTGTTAAAGGGAATCGTGTAGTTTGAAAGCGGCGTGATAACCGGAGCGGCATTGCTTCCGGCAAGAACTCCGCAGGTCGAACCTGCGCCCGAAGTTAAAAAATTAATGGATTCCGTCAGATTATGAACGTGAAAAATGTCAATCGAATTACGCTGGATATTTGCCGTGCTGCTGCAAATTCCCGCATAACCCATAATTGTTACCGCGCTGCCCGGCTCTTTTCTGGCGGCTGACGGAGAACTTCCGCAATCACTCGTCGCGTTAAAAGTATGATTCGCACCGAATTGATGTCCCAATTCGTGAGCGACAAAATCAACGTCGAACGGATCGCCCGTCGGATTCGGCAAGCCGGAAAGCCCGCGTGCTTTTGAACTTCCGCAAACCGAAGAGAGCGTAGCAACTCCGCCGAAACCCGTTTGAAAAACATGTCCGACATCGTAATTTTCCGATCCGATGATCGAATTTAGATTCGTTTGATTGGCAGTTAAATCGGCTGAAGAACCGTTATTATTGTAGTTAGCGGGCGTTTCGGGATTGACGACATACGTCAGATTAGTTCCCGAAACGAGCGTAAAACTTACCGCAAGTTCTTTCCGGTAAACCGCATTTATTCGATTGACGCTGATGACGACTTGATTGAGCGCACGAGTTTGCGCCTGTTCATCGGTGTCTCCGCCCTGGCGGAAAAAATTCGTATATTCAAATGTCGTGGCGACCGCCAGACGATATGTGCGAATCTGCGCTCCGTGCGTAAAAGCGTCAAAAAGATTGGTTTGTTTTGTAAATGAATCAACTAAACTTTGTTCATCATCAAAGAGTTCATCCAATTTACAATGGAATTCCCTGACCGGATTGCCGAATTGATTTTTATAGAAAACCAGATAATTTTCGCGGTCGTTGGTTTGATAGGGATCAATCGAATAGGTGCCTTCGGTTGCCATTATGTAGCCGTGAAAACCTCTGTCCGTCCAGTCGAAACGAGCAGTTGTCGCCGGTTCGTCAATGCCGTAACCTTGAAAGGTTTTCCAGGTCGGATGCTGCGCGGCAATGTGCGGCGAGAGAATCGGCGATTCTTCAAGGCGGAAACGAACCAATGTTCCGTCGGGTTTCGGAACGGTCAGAACGATTTCTTTTTGTCTGGCTTCGCTGCTGAACTCCAGCGGAGCAGCTTCGAGGATTTCATTTAATGCCGCTTGGTCGAGCCGGAAAACTTTATATCTTTCGGGATTTAGATGTCGCTCGCCGCGATTGGCGATATTTTCTTCAGAAACCGACTGCCACAGCGGATTTTTTTCCGTATTTGTTAATGCCTGAGCCGAGGCAAATGTAATCTGTAGAAAACCGATTGTAAGAATTAAACCTATTGAAACACGGACAAATCTCGCCGTGCGAAATGTAAACTTTTTCACTTATACTTACTCCTTTTATTTAAGAACTGAATTTTGTAGATTTTAGGGGCGAATGAAAACTATCTTAATCCGACGATTGACGGGGCTGAAATAATTTTCCTTACCTATTCGAATCATTTTTTGAAAATGCAACTATAATGCAATAAAAAAACGGATAAGTCCATACTAAATTGGACAAAAACGTTTTTTTTTATTTTTTGCGAAACATATCGTAAATGTTAAACTGTTTCTTTTTATTATGTCGGAAAATACTTTGATTGAAAAAGAAAAAATTCAACTGCAACCGGGCAAAATACTTGAACCGGCGAAAGAAGAAATAGCGGTTCTCGGCACGACCGAAAAAATCGGTTTTCGCCTGACGCACCGGATGAATCTCGGTGCTTGGAAAACGTTCTGGACTTTTTGCCAACGCCATATCGGTTCGCTCTGGATAAAAATCTGCACGTATAATCTGATGAATGTTTACGGCATCGAAAACGTCGAGCAGACTTCGGTTGAAAAACCGCTCCTGCTGGTGGCGAATCATCGTTCGTTTTTCGATATGTACACGGTTTCGAGCGTTCTTTTCCGCCAGACGCGCCGCCCGATGCGTCTTTTTTTTCCGGTTCGCGCCAAGTTTTTTTATGATAGTCCTCCGGGATGGCTGGTCAATCTCGTGATGGGCTGGTTTTCGATGTATCCGCCGTTTTTTCGTGAAGCGAAAGAGGCGAAAAAACGCGATTTCGATAAATATTCGCTTCGCCGCCTGATTCAGATTTCCAATCAAGGTTACGCGCACGTGGTCGGTTTTCATCCCGAAGGCAAACGCAATTTAAATGATGATCCGTATAATTTTTTGCCCGCCCAGCCCGGAGTCGGCGCGGTAATCATCAAAGCCCAGCCGCAGGTCGTTCCCGTTTTTATCGCCGGTCTCGGCAACGATCTGCCGAAACAGATTTTAGGAAATTGGACGGGCGGCGAAAAGGTTCGCATCTGGTTTGGCGAACCCGTTGATCTCGCGTCATTTTACGAAAAAAAAGACCGGCTCCGCACACATAAGGAAATCGCCGACTTTCTGATGACGAAAATCGGCGAACTCGCTGAAAAAGACCGATTGATCTACGGCGATCAATTGAAGAAATGAGAATTCTCGAATCCAAAATAAATTCCGCTTTCAAATGCTCGAAATTATTTTAAATCTTTGCAAAATCAAAAAAATAAATCGCGCCGAGGCGCAGACAACGCAATTTTTTATATACACTTTCAAAACAAATCTGTGCTTAAATTGAACAAAATCAAAATATGTTACAAAATCAAAGAATCCATTATGACTAATCCAACTGATAAAACGGTTCTGATTGTGAATGATTCTGCCGATCAACGGGAGTTGACGGAAACTATTTTCACACAAGCCGGATATCTAACTCACGCTGCCGCATCCGGGCGCGAAGGATTTAGAATTGCCCGGAACATCAAACTCGATTTAATTATCAGCGATGTGATAATGCCCGATGGAAACGGCATCGAATTATGCCGGTGGATTCGGGCGGATGAAAAACTCCGCAGTCTTCCGGTTTTGCTCGTCAGCGGATTGCGTAAAGATTCGGGCAGTATTATTGAAGGATTAGAAGCCGGCGCGGATGATTATATCGAATTGCCGGTTGATCCGCTGCATCTGATCGCCCGTGCCGAACGTCTGATCCAGCGCAAACGAATGGAAGATATTCTCAAGGAAAGCGAAAGCCAATTTCGCTCACTGATTGAAAACGTATCGGATGTTGTAAGCATTATTCTGCCTGACGGAGAAATTCTTTATCAAAGCCCGTCGCTCGAACAAGTTCTCGGATTCAATCCGGATGAAGTGATCGGCAAAAATATTTTCGATTTGATTCACCGGGAAGATCAAGAGCGGGTTACCGGGTTTTTTAAGGAAAAAATGCAGTTGATGATAACCTGTCCGCCCATCGAATATCGTTTCAGAGACAAGAGCGGCGGATGGCGAATCTTCGAATCGGTCGGAAAATTGATCGATCATCCGACAAAAGGATTGGTTGCCATTATCAACACCCGCGATATTACCGAGCGGCGGCAGACCGAACAAGCCCTGCGCGAAAGCGAGGAAAAATTCAAAGCTCAATACAACGGCGTTCCGCTTCCGACTTATACCTGGCAAAAAACGAAAGACGACTTTATTTTAACGGATTTTAATGAAGCCGCGATCAAAACCACAAACGGAAAGATAGCAGAGTTTAAAGGCATCGGCTTAAGCGAAATGTATGCTGATAAACCCGAAATAGTGGAAA
Source organism: uncultured Blastocatellaceae bacterium (assembly GCA_964444245.1). Classification (GTDB taxonomy): domain Bacteria; phylum Acidobacteriota; class Blastocatellia; order Pyrinomonadales; family Pyrinomonadaceae; genus JAHCHG01. Next base: position 28,049 of record CAYUGW010000002.1, read on the forward strand.
GCTTTTACCTTTGTTTTTATGAAAAAAAACTGATTCAGCAGGAAAATCTCTATCGATACAAGACCACGGGCGAAGTGAAACAACTGGATATCAGCTATGTTTTCGTGCCGCCGAATTTGGTGATGGTGCATACGCGGGACATAACCGAACAAACCCAAGCCGAAGCCAAACTGCGCCGGAGCGAAGCCAATTTAGCGGCAGCGCAGCGAATTACGCATCTCGGCAGTTGGGAAGTCGAACTAACGGATTTAAGGCGCATCAATAATAACAAAGTATATTGGTCGGACGAAGTTTACCGCATTTTCGGTTATGAACCCGGAGCGGTGCAGGTTTCAATCAATTTTTATTTCGATTCGATTCATCCGGATGACCGCAAATATTGCCGGCGGGCTTTTGCCGAAGCGATTACCCTGCAGAAAGATGTCAATATCGAATTTCGTATAAAACTGCCCGATGGCGGCGAGAAAATTCTGCACGGTCTAGCCGAAGTTACATATCATATACAAACGGGACAACCGCAAAAATTTCTCGGTACGGTGCAGGATATTACCGAACGCAAATTGGCGCAAAAGGTTTTAGAAGAAAGCCGTACGCGACTGCAAAAGCAAAATAAAGTTCTCCGGGAATTAACCGAACGGCATCATCTTTTTCGCGGCTCGCTGGAAGATGCCGTCAGAGAAATTGTCGAAACTACGGCACAGACTCTCGATGTGGCTCGCGTCAGCGTCTGGATGTATGAAGATAATAAATCAAAGATTCGGGTGTTTGATTTGTATGAGCTGGATTCAAACCGGCATTCCAAAGGGCAGGAACTCTCGGAAGCCGATTATCCTTTTTATTTTAAGGCTTTGGCAAGAGATTTTGCGATTGCCGCCGATGATGCCCGCACCGATTCACGAACCAGAGAATTTACCGAATCATATCTCGACCCGCTCGGAATCACGTCTATGCTCGATGTTCCGATCAGATTCGGCGGGCAAACGGTCGGCGTAATTTGCCACGAACATACCGGACATGCCCGCGAATGGAAACTCGATGAGCAGAATTTCGCCGGTTCGATGGCTGATTTGATTTCACTGCTTTTGGAATCGAATGAGCGGCGGCAAGCCGAAGATGCCTTGCTCCATAGCCAGCAGCAATACGAATCGCTGCTCCACACGATTGACGGCATCGTTTGGGAAATAGATGCACAAACCTATCATCTTAACTTTATCAGCAAACAAGCCGAGCGGCTGCTCGGTTATTCGTTAGATCATTGGGAAACCGATCCTGATTTTTGGTCATCTCTGATTCACGAAGACGATCGCTCGCGAGTCAGTAATTTACTGGTTGAAGCTGTCGAGAAAAAAACGGACATTGAATTCGATTATCGAATGCTGACCGCCGACGGGCGAGTCATCTGGCTTCGGACAACGGCTTCGGTCGAGATTGTTGACGGGAGAGCGAAATCCCTGCGCGGCATCGCGGTTGACATTACCGACCGCAAACAAGCCGAAGAAGCTCTGGTTCAATCCGAACAAGATTATCGAACCGTTTTTGAACAAGCGCACGATGCTATTATAATTTTTGCTCCCGAAAGTGAAATTATTTTAGACGTCAATGAGCGGGCTTGTGAACTTTATGAGTTTACCCGTTCCGAATTTATCGGAATGTCCTTTGATACAATCTCGAAATATCCCGATATAGGAAGAGAAAAAATCAAAGAAACTCTCGAACTTGGAGAAAGTCTGAATTTTGAAACCGTGCAGTTTCGTAAGGACGGAACGGAGATGTTTCTTGAAATTAACAGTTCGACAACGATCTATCAAGGACAGAATGCAATTATCTCCATCAACCGCGACATAACCGAACGCAAACGGGCTGAAGAAGCCATCCGTTTTCAGGCACTTTTACTGGATACGGTAAAACAAGCCGTAATCGCCACCGATTTAGAAGGCACTGTTACATACTGGAATCAATTTGCCCGGGAACTTTTCGGCTGGACTTCAAGCGAAGTAATCGGACGTAATATTATGGATATTACAACGCCGAAAGCCGAAGAAGAAGCAGCAGCTGAAATTATGACTCGATTGCAGGCGGGGAAAAGCTGGACAGGCGAATTTTCGGTCAAAGACAAAAACGGTCGGATTTTTCCGGCGCAAATTATGAATTCGCCGATTAAAGACAGTAATGGAAACTTGATCGGCATTGTCGGAATTTCTTTCGATATTTCCGACCGAAAGCAGGCAGAACAAGCCTTGATCGAAGCCAATGAGCGTGCCATTCGTGAATATGAAAAATTACTTGATCGCGTCGCTCATCTGGCTGAGGCATTAGGCTCTGCCCGTGATCTGCAAACAATCTACCGCGATCTGTATTCTTTCGCGGTTGTTTCCGTGCCTTGTAACGGATTCTTTATTTCCCTTTATGATGCCCAACGAAACGTGCGTCTTCCGGGCTACGCAATTACTGATGGAGAGGAATTTGATGTTTCCGATCTCCCGCCGATGGAAATGACGGACAGCCCGAACAGCCGTGCGGTTTCTACCGGCACGATTATTATCGAAGATGATTTTCAGGCAGCAATGGCGGGCAAGCCGATTGTCAATATCGGGGTTGATAAACACCCGGACTTGCCGCAATCGTGTCTGGTCGCGCCGATGTCTGTGATGGGGCGTATTGTCGGTGCGGTTGAAGTGCAAAGCAAAATGCCGGCTGCTTATACGAAAGAACACGCAACGGCGATGCGAATGGCAGCCAATCTAACGGCTAATGCGATTGAAAATGTCCGGCTGATCGAGCAGGAACGCGAACGTGAAGAACAGCTTCGGCAAGCCCAAAAAATTGAATCGGTCGGCAGATTGACGGGCGGAATTGCTCACGATTTCAATAATATGCTGACCGCCATTAACGGTTACAGTGATTTGACGCTCCGCCGTCTGAGTGCCGACGATCCTTTGCGCCGGAACGTCGAAGAAATAAAAAAAGCCGGCGAGCGTTCCGCCGCGCTGACCCAGCAGCTTTTAGCCTTCAGCCGCCAGCAGGTTTTGCAAACGAAGGTTATTGATCTAAATGAAATTATCAATGACACGATTCAAATGCTCGAGCGTTTAATGGGTGAAAACATCCAACTCGCTACTATTTTGGATCCAAAATTAGGGCGCGTCGAGGCTGATCCGGGACAGTTGACGCAGGTTTTGATGAATTTGGTAGTCAATGCGAGGGATGCAATGCCCGATGGCGGCATTCTGACCATCAAGACAAGTAACAGTTATCTCGATGAAAATTTTGCGGCTCGCTTTCCTCCGACTCAGCCCGGCTCATATATTCTTTTAGAGGTCATAGACACCGGCATCGGAATGGACGCGGAAACTCAGAAAAACATCTTTGAACCGTTCTTTACTACAAAGGAAGTCGGAAAGGGAACGGGACTCGGATTATCTACGGCTTACGGAATTATCAAACAATCGGACGGTTTTATCTGGGTTAAAAGTGAAATCGGACAAGGCACGACCTTCGAGATTTATCTGCCGAGAATCGATCTGGAAATTTCCGCCGAGATGGAAAACAATAAATTGGAAAATACGCCGAAAGGTGCGGAAACGATATTAATCGTCGAGGACGAAGATATTGTCCGTGCGTTGACCCGCCAGATTTTGGAAGAATCCGGCTATCGGGTGATCGAGGCAAGAAATGGTGTCGAAGCGCTTTCAGAAGTGGAAAAGACGGATATTAAAATTGATTTATTAATGACGGATGTGATGATGCCGCAAATGGGCGGAAGTGAATTAGCTGAAAAACTGGCGAAAATTCAACCGGATTTGCGGATTCTTTTCACATCCGGTTACACGGATGATGCTGTTACCCGCCACAATGTGATCGAGGCGGATAACAATTTTATTCAAAAACCTTTTACCTTCGACACACTCATCAATAAAGTCAGAGAAATTTTAGACAATAAAAATTAATAGTTTGTTTTCTAAATTTTCTAATAAATGATTTTTGACCGATAAATATTTTGATTCGGTTTTCAATTTGAAATCTGAAATCGTCTTAATCGTAATTGAGAGCTTCGACCGCATCGAGCCGAGCCGCTTTCATCGCCGGATAAAGTGCGCCGAGTGCGCCGCCGATCAAGCCGACAACAAACGTCAGAAGCAAAACAAACGGGTCAATCTCGACTTCGATTGTAATGAGTTTTGTTAAAACAAAACGCAAAATAACGGTTAGAATTATTCCGCTGACAATGCCGCAAAAGCTGATTAAAAGCGCTTCCTGAGCGATAATCCAGCCGATTTTAGGATTCGACATTCCCAGGGATTTCATAATGCCGATCTGCCGCGTGCGTTCGGTCACGGTCGTGTACATCGTCAATAAAATAACGAGCGCGGAAATCACCGCCGCTACGCCGATTATTACATTAAGAAAAATATTCATCGCCGGAAAGCCCTGCATATAAAGTTCTTCGAGCTGTGATGTAAGCAACACCTGATTGTCGGGAAATCTCTGATGAATTTTTTCGGCGACCTGTACGGGCGCGAAATCGGGTTTTATCTTGATTAAAAAAGAAGAAACTTTTGTTTCATCGCCGACGAGCTGATTCTGCATTGTTTGCAAAGGAATTTTGACACGCGCTCCGGCGGCGGGTTCGTAACTGCCGACGATTATAAAATCGCGCTCGTACATATTTAATTTGTCGCCGATCTTTAATTTTTTCTGCGCCTGAAATCCCGTATCAATAATTGCTTCGTCGGAATTCGGTGCAAATGCGCGACCTTCTTTGATCGAAATTCCGACGACATTTGCATATTCATCGAAATTTATGCCGTCAATCAGACGGCTTCCCGTGTTGCTTCCCGATTGGTCGCCGCTTGTTTTGACGGTGTTTTGACCGAGCGGAACGACCTGTTCAACGCCTTCGACGCGGGCAATCGCTTCTTTTGCCGCCACCGGCACCAGAAACGAACCGGAACCGATAATGCTCGAACCCGAACCGCTGAAAATTATTTCCGCGCCGACATTTCCCTCGCGTTCGGCGCGTTCGCGCATCGTGCCGTTTGCCATTCCGATTGTAAAAACGATCAGCAAAACCCCGATGGCAATGCCCAAAACGCTGACAATCGTCCGCGCCGGTCGGTGCAACATATTTGAAAAAACGAGATTATCCATATTTCTAAAAAATTAATGATTGAATAATTATCCTTGCCTGTCAATTTCTCAGCCAAACTATTGCAAAGTTATAAAAATAATCAGCACCTCCGACCTCACACGAGTTATATTTTAGGTTTCGTTCAGGCAATTTTACCGTTTGAAATTTGTAAAGAATGGTAAATTTTTCCGATAAACGCCTGCAAATTATTGATTTTAGAAAGTTTTTAGAAAAATTTTATCAATTTTTTAGAACTTTTCCATAATTTTGTAGCAGTATGGAACTCTAGAAATTTTAGAAGGAGAATTTGAATTATGTATTTATCAATAGCCAGACGAAAAGATACCGGTCGCAGTAATGAACGGCTGTCAGACAAAACTGTGCTTGAAACGTCGAATTTGAATGAGGTAGTAGAATCGCTTTCAAAGGCATTAGACACTTTGGAATCTTTAAAGGAAGTTGAAATTTATCAACTTTTAAGACTCCACGCGCAGTATTTTCCGAAACAGGGAATAGATTTTTATAAAGTTACAAGACTCTATGAAAGAAGTTTGATCGAACACGCTTTGAAGGAGGCAAAGGGAAAGCAGACCGATGCCGCCAAGTTGCTTAATCTCGGATTATCAACTTTGAATGCAAAAATTAAGAAACACGGAATCTTGACATAATTAATTGATAATTTTAACCAAACGGCAAAAAAACGATATTTGCAAAAAATTGCATTCTTAATAAAACAGGCACTTCTTATAAACCGCAATTTGGCTGAAAATCCAGGGTTCTACAGCAAAATTTACCGCGAAGAAAAAGGCGCAAAGAGCGTTTTCTTCGCGGTAAATTATTTTAAAGTAGCGTCGGCGTGAGCCGATGCTTTTTACGTTGCCCAATTAAAACGCATCGGCTCACGCCGACGCTACTGACTTTTTGCATTTTTTAAGGAACGCAAATTGCCGGATTTTTTTTATATGATTTGAAGGAAATGTCACAAATCGAGAGTTTACGGTGTTTAAATTTCAGTACAGCTTTAAAAATTTACCGGTAAAACGAAGATTTTAATAAGTTTAGCGTTATCTTACTAATAACGAACTTTCTTTAAACCTTTTGGTTCGGCAAAGCGTAATAAATTCAGAACACGGCAAATTTATTCAAAAAACGAGATTCGCAAACCTCATATTGATAATTGATTTATTCGATTATTGTTGCATTATTTGCAAGGAGTACGGGAAATGTTTATAGATAAAATTCATTGCTTCGAGTTTGGCGAATATCGGCTCGATATTACCAATAATCAACTGCTGAAAAATAATATTCCGGTTTCCATAACTCAAAAAAGTTTCGAGATTTTACTGTTTCTTATTGAAAATAAAGGCTTGGTTGTTAAGAAAGAAGAATTGCTCGATGCGTTGTGGGAAGGAAATTTTGTCGAAGAATCAACTCTCACCCAGCATATTTATATGTTGCGCAAAGCTCTCAAAGAAAAAGGCGTTGAAGGCAGTTATATCGAAACAATTCCCAAGATCGGCTATCGTTTTATCAGCGAAGTCGAAGAAGTTTTTTACGAAAATCCGAGAACTCCAATCGCTGTCAATCACGTTTATCCCGATTTAA
>CAYUGW010000003.1:0-5476 GCA_964444245.1 uncultured Blastocatellaceae bacterium
AGCGCGCTCTTTTTAGGAGCGGCGGGTTTTGCCGGAAAATATGCGTATGATGCGCAGTTTACGCCGGAATTCGCGCCGATGAAGATCGAAGGCGCGGAAACGCTTGAACCCGGAAACGCTTTAAATTTTTATTATCCGAAGAAAAACGACACGGCGATTCTGGTTCGCTCGGCTGACGGAAATTATTATGCACACGGACAGCAATGCACGCATTTGATGTGTCCGGTTTATTTTGAAAAGCGCACGAACAATCTCGAATGTCCGTGTCATGAAGGCGCTTTCGATATGCAGACGGGCGCGGTTCTATACGGTCCGCCGCTGCGCCCGCTCGATAAAATTGAAATCGAAATACGGGCTGGCGGCGAAGTCTGGGCAATCGGAAGACACGCGGGTGGCGATCATGGATAAATTTAACGAATCGGAAAACGCGCAAGCTAATAAAATGTCTTTTAATGCCAACGAAGCAAATCGCATCGCCGAATTTCAAGGCGGGCGAAGACCGCAGGAACGCGGGCGCACGGCGGTCTGGCAGGCGCGGCTTGTCATGCTTGTGATGATCAATATCGCGCAGCTCTGGATTTTGTCGGCAACGGTCGAAGCCGCGCTTGCCGGACATTTTTCAAAACTTTTGCCGCTGGTCGTTTCTTCGGGTGTGTGCTGGGCAATCGCGCTTTCGATCTTTCTCTGGTGGAAACCCGCTTCGCGCCGGAAGAGAGTTTCCAAGATTCAGGCGGAAAAATGAAACGAAAAATCACCGATTTTGACAAAGACGGCGAAGGCGATTGGCGCGCCGCGCTCGAATGCGGACATTTGCAGCACGTTCGCCATAAACCGCCGCTCGTTTCGCGCGAATGGGTTTTGACCGAAGCCGGACGCAGAGAAAAAATCGGCGCAGAACTTGAGTGTAAGAAATGTGAAATGAAAATTCCCGCTGATGTTTGATTCCCAAAACTCCAAAACAAAAATCTTTGATATTTGAACAGATTTGCATTTTATTGAACGCGAGAAATTTCGCGGCAGTTAGTGAAATTGGAAGCAGCCTTTCTGCGGCAAAATAATTTTTTTTATATGGAAACTACGACACCGAAAGGGGCGAACACGATGCTCCTGATGAACACTCTGGCATTTACCGTTTGTTTCGCCGTGTGGATGCTCAACGGGGTTTTGGTAACTTTTCTCACGGTCAATCAGGTTTTTAATTGGTCGGCTTCGGAAATCGGTTGGCTTTTGGGTATTCCGGTTTTGACGGGTTCGATTTTCCGTCTGCCCGCCGGAATGTTGACGGATAAATACGGCGGCAAGCCGGTCTTTACCGTGCTTTTATTTTTGTGCGCCGTGCCGATGTATCTGCTCTCGCTGGTTGACACATATTGGGCATTTGCTTTATGCAGTTTCGGTTTCGGCTTAGTCGGCGTGAGCTTTTCAATCGGAATCGCTTATACGTCTGTCTGGTTTCCGAAGGAAAAACAGGGACTCGCGCTCGGCATTTTCGGCGCGGGCAATGCGGGCGCGGCTTTGACGACGCTGATTGCGCCGACGTTGCTCAATTATTTTACCGATCACGGTGCGAACGTCGAAGGCTGGCGGCGTTTGCCGGTTGTTTATGCCGCCGCGCTCGTTGCAACGGGCATTGTTTTTTTTCTGCTGACGACGAACAAAAAACCGAAATCAACGGCGAAAAATTTTGTCCAGCAGCTTGAGCCTTTAAAGAATATCCGCGTTTGGCGGTTCGGTTTGTATTACTTTCTGGTATTCGGCTGCTTCGTCGCCTTTTCGCAGTGGCTCGTGCCGTATTTCGTCAACGTCTATTATTTGCCGCTGGTGATGGCGGGATTTCTGGCTTCTTTGTTTAGTTTTCCGTCGGGCGTGATTCGCGCTCTCGGCGGCTGGCTGAGCGATGCTTTCGGCGGCAGGCGCATAATGTATTGGGTTCTCGGACTATCTGTTTTGATCTCATTTTTGCTGACGATTCCGAAAATGGAAATCACATCGCCCGGCAAAGGTGTCGTCGCCGAACGCGACGGCGTGGTAACGGCTGTTTCAAAAGATTCGATAACCGTCGGCGACAAAATTTATCCGATACAAGGACGTGCGGAAAATCCCGTCAATTTAGACGAAGGAATTCTCGTTTTCCCGACAAAAGAAACGTGGCAGGAGCCGGCAGTCGAAGTCGGGCAAACAATACAGCGCAGAGAGCTTTTGGCGAAAGGCGTTACAAAAATCCATTTTCAGGCAAATGTTTGGATTTTCGCATTTCTTGTGATGCTTTTGGGAATCGTCTGGGGCGTGGGCAAAGCCGCCGTCTATAAACATATTCCCGAATATTTTCCCGAACAGGTCGGCGTGGTCGGCGGAATGGTCGGTGTTCTCGGCGGTCTGGGCGGTTTTGTCAGCCCGATTATTTTCGGATATTTGCTCGATGGCACGGGGCTTTGGACGAGTTCCTGGATGTTTATGTTTTTCCTGTCGGCGATTTGTCTGTTCTGGATGCACATCGTTGTCCAAAAAATGATGCACGGCGAAGAACCGAAATTGATGCGGAAAATTGAAAAATAGGAAATATTATGGCGACATGGCTTGAAAAATGGACACCGGAAGACGAAACGTTTTGGGAAACGGAAGGTAAAAGCCGTGCCTGGCGCACTTTGATCGTCACGACTTTGACGCTGACCGTTTCGTTTGCGACGTGGTTTATGATGAGCGCAATCGTCGTGCGAATGCCGCAAATCGGCTTTAATTTCACGCCGAACCAGCTTTTTTGGCTGGCGGCGATGCCGGGACTCGCCGGCGGAACGCTTCGCATTATTCACACATTTTTACTGCCGATCTTCGGCACGCGCTATATCATAACGGTCGCTACGCTTTTAAAACTTCTGCCGTGCATCGGCATCGGTCTGGCAGTAATGGATCCGAACACGCCGTATTGGGTTTTTCTCGTACTGGCATTCACGGCAGGTTTCGGCGGCGGCGATTTTTCCTCGTATATGCCTTCGACGAGCGTTTTTTTTCCGAAACGAATGCAGGGCGCCGCTCTCGGAATTCAAGCCGGAATCGGAAATTTCGGTGTCAGTCTGGCACAGTTTCTAACGCCTTTGATTATTACTTTTGCGATGATCGGCGGTTCACAAACTCTGACAAAAGTTGATTCGCAGACCAAACAAGTGGTCGGCACAAGCGAAATCTGGCTGCAAAACGCGGCGTTTATTTATGTGCCGTTTCTGGTTTTATTTGCGATTCTGGCGTGGTTTCTTTTGCGAAGCGTGCCGATCAAGGCAGGTTTCCGCGAACAGCTCGACATTTTCAAAGACAAGCATACGTGGTTTTGCACGATCACATATATGATGACCTTCGGCGGTTTTTCCGGCTTGGCAGCGGTTTTTCCGCTTTTGATCATCACGCTTTACGGCAAATTTCCGAATGCGCCCGATCCGCTCGTTTATGCTTTTTACGGACCTCTGATCGGTTCGGCAAGCCGGATTATTTTCGGTTTTGTCGCTGATAAAACGGGCGGCGCGATCCTAACGCAGATTTGCGGAATTGCGATGATCGTTATCACTTCATTAATGATTTTTCTCGGACTTTTCACGCCTGATTCGCTCGAACAGTTTCCGATGTTCGTCGGCTTGATGCTGTCTTTGTTCTTCTTTACAGGAATGGGCAACGCCGCGACGTTTCGCCAATATCCGATTATTTTCGGCGCGAATCCGCGGCAAGCCGCCGGAGTTATCGGTTGGACGGCGGCGGTCGCCGCTTACGGACCGTTTATTTTTTCGGTCGCCATCGGCAACATCATTTCCGCTTACGGTAATCCGAACCCGTTCTTTTATGCCTTAATTGTTTTTTTCATTTTCGCTACTGCAATTAACTGGTGGTATTACGCGCGCAAAGGCGCGGAACGTCCGAGCTAGTTTGATTTCGGATTGCGGATTTTGGATTTTGGATTGACTTTTCATTGCCGGGTTCGCAATCTTTTGCTTTTTTCTCGATAAAAAATTATGTCAACAATATCAATTCCTAAAATCGCAATTTCATTTTGTTTAATTTTGGCTTTCTGCCTTGCGGCAAATGCTCAAAATCAAACCGACGCGAAAACACAAACCGGCGAAACCTCGGCAAGCGACGAAACTCAAATTCGTATCCGGCAGCTCGAAAGTCAGGTTCAAACGATGCAGACACAGATTGACGCGCTGAAAACGCTGATAGATCAAGCGCGGAAAACCGAAACGGCATCCGAAAACGCAGAAGCAAAAGTGACGGAAACAAAAACCGAAACAAAAACCGAAACAAAAACTGCGGCTCCGCAGCAAAAGCAGCCCGGCATTGACATCGGTTCGGCGCGGCTCACGCCCTACGGCACGATTTTCTTTAACGCTTTTACAAACAGCGGCGGCACGAATAATTCGGATGTTCCGCTTTTTGCCACGCCGACCGGCGCGGGCAATACGAGCGCGAGCGTTCGGCAAACACGGCTCGGCTTGCGGCTCGAAGGCGCACGCGTCGGTAATGCGCGGCTCGGCGGCGTTCTCGAAGCAGACTTTTTCGGCGGCTTTCCGGCGGTCGGAATCGGCGAGAATTTCGGCGTTGTGCGTGTTCGTCTGGCAAATGCGCGGCTCGATTGGGAAAAAACTTCCGTAACCATCGGACAGGATTGGATGGTTTTCGCGCCGCTCAGTCCGACATCGCTCGCCGCCGCCGCAATTCCGCAGATGGCGGCGGCGGGCAATAATTGGGCGCGGATTCCGCAGATCAAAATCGAAAGGAAAATCGGTGAAAATTTTCTCTGGCAAGGCGCAGTTCTCGCCCCGCAAACAGGCGATTATCCGGCGGCTTCGACATTTTTTCTGCAACCGACAAGCGGAGCGGTTTCACGCGTTCCGTTTTTTCAGAGCCGCTTTGCGGGAAGCGCGAAAAATTTTCTCGGTGCGGGTAAACCGGGAACGATCGGTCTTTCGGCGCATTACGGACGCTCGCGTGTTTTAACCGGCGCGGCGAACGTGCCTAACAATATTGACTCGCTCGGAATTGCCGCGGATTGGAATTTTCCGCTTCACAAGCGGGTTACATTTACCGGAGAAGCGTTTTTCGGTCGGAATTTAGGCGGTTTTCAAGCCGGAATTTTTCAAAGTTACAACCCGGAATTTGCTTATCGTCAAGGAAATACGCTGGTTGCGGGCGGCGTTCGCGCCATCGGAACGCGCGGCGGCTGGACGCAAATCGGATTCACGCCCGACGCTTTCGGCGACCGCTTGACGCTTTACGGCTCGATCGGTATTGACGATCCGCGCAATGAAGACCTGATCAGCACGACCTTGCGCGATTTTCGCCTGCGGAATCTCGTTTACGCCTTCGACGCGATCTATAAACTCTCGCCGCAGTTTTCTCTCGGAGGGGAATTCCGCCGAATGCAAACCGATTACTTTTTGAGCGGCAGAAGAAATGCCAATCATATAAATTTGAGCGGGGCTTACTCGTTTTA
>CAYUGW010000003.1:5576-9456 GCA_964444245.1 uncultured Blastocatellaceae bacterium
AAATCTTTTGCGGTTGAAATTCTAATTAAGCCATTGTTGCCAGAATATCCGAAATATCCTGCTCGGTCGTATCGGGATTTATAAAGCAAAACCGCGTAACGGTTTCAAATTCGTCGCCGGTTTTCCATTTTGTCGGCGCGACCAGCGCGAAACCTTCGCGGTGATTTTTATAAGTCCAGTTCCGGTAATTTTCGGGCGACCAGCCTTTGCGCCGGAAAAGTACGCACGACAGGCTCGGCTGGCGAACCAGTTCGACAAAATCGGCTTCGGTAATCAATTTTCCGGCGATTCGGGCAAGTTCGATGCCGCGCTCGACCGCCTGCGTATAACGCTTTGTTCCGTGCATCGCCAGCGAAAACCAGAGGGGCAGCCCGCGAACGCGGCGCGTCAGTTGGATTTGATAATCCGCCGGATTAAATCCGTGCGCTCCTTCATCGGAAAAAATGTCGAGATACGAGCCTTCCTGCGCGTGGGCGGCGCGCGCCAGTTCGGGGTTTTTATAAATTACCGCGCCGCAATCATACGGCGAAAACAGCCATTTGTGCGGATCAATGGTGACGCTGTCGGATTTTTCTATGCCATTAAACAAATGCCGCACCGAATTGGCTGCCAAAGCTCCGCCGCCGTAAGCCGCGTCAACATGAAACCAGAGATTTTCCGCCTTGCAGACTTCGGCAATTCCATCTAAATCATCAATGATTCCGGCATTCGTCGTGCCGCCCGTAGCGATCACCGCAAAAACCCGGCGGCGATCAGGCGAAGAAAGATTTTCGAGAGCTTCGCGCAATTGCCTGCCTTCCAGACGATCTTCGGTTTCGATCAAAATTACGTCGGCATCAATGACTTTTGCCATCGCTTTGATCGAAGAATGAGCGGTGCGCGAGGCAATAACGATTCCTCTTTCGATTTTTCTGCCGTCGTCCAGACTGCGCCAGAATTCTCTGGCAGTAACCATCGCCGAAAGATTGGCGGCAGTCCCGCCGCTCGTAAAAACGCCGAACGAGTCCTGCGGCATTCCCGTTAGAGAAACGAGCCATTTCATCGCCTGATTTTCCGCAAAAATACAGCCCGCGCCCTCGAGCCAGAATGCCCCGTGAACGCTCGAAGCCGACGTAACCAGATCGAACATCACGGCGGCGCGCGTCGGCGAGGCGGGAACAAAAGCGAGATGCCGCGGATGATCGATCGGAACGCTCGCCTTGATTAAAACATCGCGAAAGAGCGCGAACGCCTGTTCGCCGCCGATGCCGTCCGGCGTGATCGTTTCGCCGATCAGAGCTTGCAGTTCCGATTCTTTTTTCGGAAACCCGAGTTCGGGATTCGTGTTGGTAATGCGGTTGATGGCAAATTTAATCACGTCCAGAGACATTTCCACCAGATCAATATCTACATTGTGCATATTCAAATACTGTTTTTTGCCGGATTCGCTCATAATATCACAATAATTACCGATAAATCGGGAATGAATGACAACTTCAGAAAGTTTTCTGGCAACGGGCTGAATATTCAACGCGGTTGGCGCAAAAACTTATTTTACGCTCTAGTAATCCTGTTTTCATTTTCAATGAAAAAACTGCCTGTTTACCGGCTTTTAGTATATAACTTTGCACCATCCGCCGCCGAAATTAGAATACTTACCAAATCATCCTTTTTGCTTTAGCTAAAGCAAAAAGGATGATTGTTTTTCTCGGAAATTCGGCTGAAGTCTTCAAAACAAATCAAACTTGACATCCAACTGAAGTTGGATGTCAAGTTTGATTTATAGGAAAGCCCTATTTTGTTGAGCTAAAAATTTATCGTTTTTAGTTTCAGGGTTTTCCCTTTCTTTCCTCCGGCGGCGGTGAAGGTTTTGATTCTTCCCTTTTCGGTTCGGATTTAGGCTCAGAGCGCGGTTCAGAACGCGGCGGCGGCGGCGGCGGTGAAGGTTTCGACTCGACACGCGGTTCGGGACGCGGACGCGGTGTTTCAACCCTTTGCTCCGGTTGTCGTTCCTGACGCGGCGGCGATTCTTTTCTGACCGGCGGCGTATAAATCGGAGGTGAATCATTCCTCGTTTCATTGCGCGGTCTGACAACCGGCGAATCGGTTTTTGTTTGCGGAGTTTCGCTATTGCCGTTATTACCGCTATTTTGTTTTGTCACAGACGGTTGCGGACGAACTACTGCGCCCGTGCCGCGCGTATTAGAATTCGTGTCGGAATTATTCTTTGTTTCGACACTGTTCGTCGTTCGCGGAGTCGGGGTGCGATCTCCGAAAACTCTCTGTTCACGAAGTTTTTCATCAAGCGGAACGCCGCCGGTTCTTACGGTCGCACCGGTTTTTACCTGTGGTTCGACTTTCGTCGTTTGTGTATTCTGAATAAGAATGTCCGGACTTACCTTTCCGTTTAGTTCTTTAAATGTCGGAAGAAGCGGCGGCGATTGCCTGTCGTCAGGAACTTTCGAAAAGACTTCATTTGCCGTCATTTGCGTCGGAATCCGGTAATCGCGCTTTCCTCTGCCGAATTCGCTGGCATCAACCGCAACGATTCCGGTTCGCGGAACTTGATTGCGGCGGTCTTTCATCTGAAATTCGACCGAACCCGTGTCTCCTCCGCCCGGAGTAGGAGTCGGATTCGGAGTAGGATTCGGATTCGGATTATTGTTATAGTTGCCGCCGCCTGAATAGTTTCTTCGATAACGGCGGTTGTAATTGTAATATCCGTAACCGTAAGGCAAAGGATACCAGCAAATGCTGTTGCCGATATATGTAATGACAACGAGTGCCGGTCGCCACCAGCTTCGGCGCGGACGATGTTGTCCGTAAGGCGACCAAACCCAATAACCGTTATAATAAACCCAGCGTCCGTGATGATATGTCGCCCAGCCCCAGGGTTCGTCATTGACCCAAGTCCAACCGTAAACGGGCAGCCAACGCCAATGACCGTAACGATACGGCGACCAATCGGCATATTGGCTTATTACATTTTGATAAGGTCGCCAAACGTAGCCGTAATCGCGCGAAAAAATCCATTCCCCGTTTTCATTTAACTCTTCCGCGCCGTAAAAATCGCGGTCGTAATACTTATCGTAATTTGCATCACGCAGACGCTTGGCAATTATTAAATCGCGGTCTAAAGCCCATTTATCAAAATTATCAATATAACGCGAGGCATCTTCTATGTCCCATTCACCCGTTAAATCTCCGGCGATATAAATCTTCGCACTTCGACCGTCGCGCAGCGTTAAACCGGAACTTTCCGAATAAATACGGGCTTCGCCGTCATTCGTAACGGTTACGCGAATTTCCGCGTCGTCTTTACTGCCGGCATCAACGCGGTACATTCCCGCTCTCTGCACGGCAATGGTCGTTTTCGGCGCGTCGATTTCAAAGAAACCGCTGTCGTCATCAAATTCCAAAATCCGCACACTCAGCGAGCCTTGCGGCAGACTTACGGCAATGCCTTCGTCGCGCAGAGATGTAAAGGTTAAATACGCGTTTTCATCGAGGCGCAAAAATCTGTAAGTGTCGAATTGGATTTCCAGTCTTGCATTTGCTTCGGTCGCAATTTCATCGCCTTCGACAATCGGCAGATTTTGAACCGCTCTTTCCCAATCTTCGCTTCCGGCGCGGCGGATTTGCACATCGCCCCGCAGAAAGCTGATTCGTGCAACCTTTGCCGTAACTTCCGGAATGTCATCGTCGGTGAAATTTGCAAAGACATTTTCCGTATTCAAGATCAAAAGGGGCATCAGGAAAAAAAATACCCAAAGAGTTTTCTTCGCTAAATACATAAATCGTTTCTCCTTAAATTTTTTCACTTTTTTTCAGGAAGAGTGATTTGATCGAATTTCTTCAACAATATCAAATATTTACACGCAATTTTTATACCTGTATTAAT
>CAYUGW010000003.1:9556-12102 GCA_964444245.1 uncultured Blastocatellaceae bacterium
GCATTGATCTTTCTGCCGGCTCTGATTTCGCCGTCAATGATGGCAAGCATTTGATTTTCTTCATAAGCCGAAATTCTTTTTTCCGGTATTTCAATTTGGGAAACCGCTTCGCGTTCCAGAACTTCGACGGCATCTTTGGCAGTTTTTAGATCCGTTCCGTAAGTTTCGCGGTAGAGTTTGATTGCCATTATTTTATTTCCCGCGCGGATTTCCCTTAAAATCTGCAATGTTGAATCCGGTTTGGATTCAACCGGCGGCGGAAAAGAACCTTCGACTTCTTCGATTTCATACCCGGTCGCGTAATTTGTCGCAGAAGAATCATCTGCTGGCGGCATATTGACGATTGATTCGATTTTCATATCGCGGCTGGTTTCGACCATATCGGACGGAACGACAATCGGCGCATTACACGATTTGCACGTTTGAAAAAGCGTCGTTTCGCCGTCGTATTCCATCGGCGCACCGCACGCCGGACAGTTAAATTTTTTTCCCATTTTTGCTGAAAATCTCCTTAAAAAATTAAATTTTTTCCAAAATCACCTGCGCAATTGCGTGTTCGGTCGTGTGAGAAAGCGACAGATGAACGCGGTTTGCGCCCGAAGAGTCTAAAATTTTTCTGGCTTCGGCGCGGATTTCCAGAGCCGGAACGCCCGCTTCATCCGATAGAATCTCGATGTCGTGCCACGTAATACGTCCGCGCCAGCCCGTTTTTATCGCCTTTAAGAACGCTTCTTTGGCGGCAAACCGCGCCGCGTAACTTTGCGCCGCCGCCATACCTTTTTTGTCGCAATACGCCCGCTCGTTTTTCGTAAAAACACGCTCGACAAAGCGCGGCGTTCTTTCGATAGTTTCGCGGATGCGATAAACTTCTATTATGTCTATTCCGATGGAAACGATCACAAGTAAAATTTCAGATGCCAAATTTCAAATTTCAGATTCGAATGATGAAACTTTATCAAACTTCGGCTTCTATTGGCGAGAGCGCGAAGGCATAAAAGTTTTGGTTTGCCGGGCTCTGGAAGAAAAAGGTTTTGCCAACGGCTTTTCGACGCGGCTCGGCGGCACGAGCGATTTTCCCGAAAATTCTCTGAATCTCGCCGGTTTTGATGAAGATTCGGCGGAAAATATCTTTGAAAACCGGAGGCGTTTTCTCAAACTTTTCGACGGCAGTTTTCAGCTGGCGACCGCCTGGCAAGTTCACGGCGACGGCGTAAAACTCGTTTCAACGGTGCAAGATGCGCGAAACGACGAAGAAAAATTCGATGCTTTAACGTCAAATCTGGAAAAAATTCTGGTCGGCGTAAAAACTGCCGATTGCGTTCCGGTTTTGATCGGCGATCCGAAAACTCGAAGTTTTGCGGCGGTTCACGCCGGATGGCGCGGAACGCTTGAATCAATCGCCGTCAAAGCAATCGAAAAAATGCAGAATGAATTCGGGACGGATTCAAAAGATTTGATCTGCGCGATCGGTCCGGCGGCGACTTGCAAAAATTACGAGATCGGGCAAGACGTGATTGACGCTTTCCGTGAAAAGTTTTCCACCTGTGGAAAACTTTTCACGGAAACGCGCAAAGGACACGCGCTCATAGATTTACACCTTGCCAATAAAGATCAATTGTTAAGCCTCGGCGTTAAAGAAAAAAATATTTTCACCGCGCCGCTCTGCACGATGGAGCTCACCGATTTATTTTTCTCTTATCGAAAAGAAAAAAAATTATACGGCAAAACCGGAAGGCTTTTATCTGTTATCGGCTTAAATCAAAGAGCAGAGTAATCCCGAAACTACTCTGCTTTATAATAATACTTCCTTCTGCTGACTAAAATTACCTGACTTTTGCAGTTAAAGTAACTTCTTTAGTTTGCGGCGCGTAGCAAACTTCATCGGTGCAAGCCTGATAACGCACGGTAGCGCGAACCCGGACGGTATTTCCCCGAAACCCTTTCGGAACGGTTACGTTAAAACCGAAGGCGACGCGACCATCATAGATATTAATTGTGTCATCGGAAAAGCTGAATTTGCGGTTTTTCCCGGGTGGATAAGTTACGCGGCTCAAAGTTACACCTGCGCCGCTTACCTTAACAACCGTCGGAATCGCATATTTGCTGTTCGGGCGATTTGAATTAACGTGCAAGCCGCCGGGAATATTTAAAGTGACGGTGCCGCGTGCCGTTGTGCCCCGCGCAATCGTACCTTTGCCAATTGAACCGCCGACCGTTTGCGCATTTAATTCGTTTGAAAAGACAAAGAACAATCCCAAAAATAAACCGATAAATAAGAATTTTTTCATAATTTAAGACCTGTTTTAATTTTTTAATGTAGAACTCGAGACTATTTTTCAAGATGCTTTTTTAAACTTTCGAGTTTGTTGTTAATTTTATAATTGCCGATAATTGCCCGATTATTCCCGCGAATTTTCCGCCTTAAAAATAATATGAAAATAAAACGGATATGTAAATTGAGCGAAAATCTTTGATTTTGATATTCTCGAAATATGTTCAAAACGCGCAGCCTCAAACCCGAAAGAATAGACACGGGCGATTATACG
>CAYUGW010000003.1:12202-31824 GCA_964444245.1 uncultured Blastocatellaceae bacterium
GCGCCGGATTTTTGTTATCGATCTGCATCGCCACGCGGTCGCCTACACGCTTTACAAACTTTTCTGTATAACTTTTCGCATCAGCCCGCTGGTGCGCGAAGACGGTTCGCTTTCGATCTTGAAAAGTTTTAAACCTGACGAACTCGAAAAACTGGGCGAAGCGGCGTTTTTTGAAGATGTTTCGGTGAAAAGATATTTTCCGTTTCGCCTCGTTTTGCAAACATTGCCAACAGACGAAAAAAGCGTTTGATAAAACCGCAGCTTTTTATCCGCTGCGCGGCACGAAAAACGCAAAAATTATTTCCGCTGACGATTTTTCTGGAAAAAGCCTTTTATTTACAATCTCAAAACAATTAAGCACGAATGATTATGATTGGATGAAAATCCAAACTGCTTTGTCAAAAGCAAAGCGGCAGGCTGACGATGTTTCATGTTTAGGTCGAAGGCTCGCATGGGTTATTCGTGCTTCTTAATTTTCTATAATTTTTTGGGAATTTATTGAATGTAAGAAAAATAAAAAAATGCGCGGGAATCGTTGATTTCCGCGCATTTTTGGTTTGATTCGATAAAAGAATTTGGAAAATTTAGCCGATAAACATTTCGTCTTCGTGGTAAGCGCGGTCAATCTGTTTCGGCGAAGGCGCAAACAAAACTTCCAGACCTTTTCGCACGCCAGCCATAATCGCCGCAATTTCTCGCGCCGGTTCGACGACTTTTGCCTGAACGAAATCCGTCGTTGTAACGACCTGCATTTGCGTTCGATCAATCGTTTGGCTGACAAGCGCGACTTTTTCTTTGGCTTCGTGCGCCGTCATCCCGACAAGTTGTTTAATTTCGACAACTTCTTCTTTAATTAATCCGGCAGATTCGGAGAAATATTTAGTCGCCGTCGAAAGATTTTCCGAAATCTCCGTAAATTGAACGGAAATTTCCTTGCCTTGCTGACCGATCGCATTGACCTGCATCATTAACGGTTCGACTTTTGCGATCAAAGGATTTACCTTTTCTTCGAGGCGATGCACGGTGTTGACGACTTTTTTCACGATAAATGCGATAATGATTAAAGTTACTGCCATCACGATAAACATAATGGCAATAACGATTGAAGAAATCATCATCCAAAATTGCGGTTCATTATTCATAACTCAAATTATTTTTCCGAATCTTTCGGCACGTCCAAAACCTTATCTTCAACCGGATACGTCGGACGACCTTCGACAATTGATTTTACTTCATTGCGCTGTTTTTCTTCGCCGTAAGCCTGTTTTCCGGCTTCGATTGCGGCGGAAAAAGGATTTGCCGTCTGAGCGGCGACGGATTTTGCCTTTTCGCCCAACTGCTCGGCTTTTTCCTGCGCCGTGTGATAAAGTTCATTGGCTTTTTCGCGGGTTACTTCATAATAATCACCGGCGCGTTCGCCGACTAATGCAGCGGTTTCCTTACCTTTTTCAATTCCTTTGCGCGTTACATCGGCAATATCGCCGCGCAGTTCGTGTCCCGATTTCGGCGCAAAAAGCAACGCCAAAGCCGCACCGATTCCGCCGCCGATCAATAAATAAGTTAATTTGGTAGTTGCACTTGCTTCTTCCCTTTCATATTCGTATTTCATAAATTTAATCTCCTAATCAAAACAGATTTTCTTCTGCAAAATAAATCTAAATGTCTTATGTAATTGAATATAACAGAAATCAGGGGGCAAGGGCAATTAAAAGTTTAAAAGTGAAAAAGTGGAAAAGTGAAAAAGTCGGGATTTTCAAAATCGAAATTTTTGATAAAACTAAATTTACTTTGAAATTACAAAATCTTTTATCCATTGTGAATTTAAATTCAAAGATAAACTTTGGCATTCACAAACAAAACTTTTTCACTCTTTCACTTTTTCACTTTTAAACTTTCCACGCTTTGACGGTTCGCGGAATTGATTGCAGATCGGGCAGAATCTCGACCGCTTGCCAGATTTTCGGCGAAAACATTTTTTTGACCGAATCTGCCTGATTGATGCCGATTTCCATTAAAAGAAACCCATTCGGTTTTAAGAATTCCGGTGATTCATTGATGATTTTCTCGATAATCGAAAGCCCGTCTTTGCCGTCGGTCAAAGCGATCTGCGGATCGAAATTTTTGACTTCCGGCTGAAGATTTTCAAAATCGGCTTGCGGAATATACGGCGGATTGGAAACGATCAGATCGAATTTTTCGCCTTCTACAACTTCAAAAACATCCGATTTTTTCAAACTCAATTTGTCAAAAACATTATGCCGCATCGCATTTTCTCCGGCGATTTCGAGAGCTTTTTCCGAAATATCAAGCCCGATTGACGTCGCATTTTTTACTTCATTCAAAATCGCAACGGAGATACAACCCGAACCGATGCCGATTTCGCAAAAACGCGGATTATCAATTTCGCGCAGAATTTCAATCGCATTTTCGACGATAATTTCCGTTTCGGGGCGCGGAATAAGTACGTCTTTCGTTACCAAAAACTCCAGAGCGTAAAATTCCTGAATTCCGGTAATATGCTGAAAAGGCTCGCGCTGCTTGCGTCTTTCAAGAAAACTTAAAAAACGCTTTTCTTCTTCAGCGGAAAGCTGGTAATCCGAATGCGCGATGAGAAAAGTTTTGTCTTTTTGCAAAGAGAAAGCGAGCAAAGAAACGGCTTCGCGGCGCGGCTGATTAATGCCGTTTTGTTCTAAAATCTGAGTTGCTTTTTTGAGAATTTCGGAAATATTCACATTTGTATTTTGTAAACGCATGTTTGGAGTCCACGCTTTAGCGTGCATTTCCGCGCTTCGAAGCGCGGCGGAAAAAAGCCGTCTAAAGACGGAACTCCAAACGTTTTCTACAATTTAACCGCTTTCGTCGCAATAAAAGTCGGCGCGTATTTATTTAAAAGTCTGGCTTCGTCCGTCCACCAATCTTCGTAAAAACCGGCGATCAAAAATCCGGCTTCGATCTGTCCGCCGATCTGCGCGTCCAATGAATGACTGAATTCAAACGTTTCGTTTTTTTCGATCATTTCCCGTTTTTCCGCCTCGCTCAGAAATTCGACATCCGAATAAGGCAGTTTATTTTTGAGCTTTAAAATGCCTTCGTTGTCTTCGGCTTTAAAGTCGAAAATATAAATTATCGGATTATTAAAACCCGATAAAAGCGCACCTTGCGGGCGCAAAACTCTATAACATTCGTTCCAGATCGGCTGTAATTCTGCCATAAAACAATTCGAGCAGGGATGAAAGATCAGATCGAAACTTTCATCCGCAAACCGCGACAAATCCGCCGCGTCGCCGTGTTCGGTGCGGATTTCGAGATTATCTCTTTCCGCCACAAATCTGTCTTTTTCAAGCTGTTTTGCCGACGCGTCAAACGACGTTACACGCGCTCCGGCAGCCGCTAAAATCGGTGCTTGCTGACCGCCGCCCGACGCGAGACACAAAATGTCTTTTCCGCGAACATCGCCGAACCAATCGCGCGGAGTCGGCTTGATCGGCGTTAGAATAATTTCCCAAATCCCGTTTCGCGCTTTTTCGATTTCTTCGCTTGAAACCGGAATACTCCATTCGATATTTTCATCGGCTAATTTATCCCACGCCGCGCTGTTTTGTTTCCAAACATTCATAATCTTATAAGTGAAAAAGGTAAAAAGTGAAAATGTGAAAAAGTAAGAGTTTCCGAAATTAAAATTTCATTGTCGTAAGCCAAACTTTTTCACTTTTTACCTTTTAAACTTTTTCACTTTCCTCATCTCGCGCCGTCTCCCCGCAATACTGCCGGAAGCGTCAATAGTATTATTTTCAGATCGAGCCACAACGACCAGTTTTCGATGTAATACAGATCAATTTTAACCATTTCTTCAAACGTCAGACGATTTCTGCCGGAAACCTGCCACAAACCCGTAATTCCGGGTTTCATATCAAGGCGTTTGCGATGCCAAATATCATATTCTTCGACTTCGTAAGGAATCGGCGGACGCGCACCGACGACGCTCATTTCGCCGCGCAGTACATTTAAAAATTGCGGCAATTCGTCAAGACTCGTGCGGCGCAGGAATCGTCCGATTTTCGTAACTCGCGGATCGTTTTTTACTTTGCCGAAAACGGGTTTTTCGTCGTCGCCCGCATTTGCTTCGCGCACGCCTTCGATATTTTTGCGATACATTTGGCGGTGAATTTCTTCGTCCGCGTCCGCTTTCATCGTGCGGAATTTGTAGCAGAGGAATTTCCGCCCGTCCATCCCGACGCGTTCTTGTTTGAACAGAATCGCGCCGCGCGAATCGAATTTGATAAGCAGCGAAACGAAAATCCAAACGGGTGCGGTTAAAATCAAAATAATCACGGAAATAACCAGATCAAATGCACGTTTGATAAATCTTTCGGCATCGGAAAGCGGTTCGCGGAAAAGCCTGACCATCGGCAGAATTCCGATCTGTTCGACGCTCGTTTTCTGCGGCAGAAAATTAAAAAGCGAAGGCGCAAGCCGAAATTCGACTTTGCGTTTTCGCCCCAATTGCATCATTGCTTCAAACAGTTTTTCGCTCGGAATTTTGTTGTCCGTGATAATAACTTCCTGAATTTCAAGCTCGCGGATAACTTCGGGCAAATCTTCGATTTCGCCGTTAATAATTTGAACGCCATTCGTTTTTTGCGGTTCGCCTGATTTATCAGTAACAAATTGTCCGACAACGCGATAACCCAAATCGCGCCGTGCTTTTAATTGCAGAATCGTCTGCTCGGCTTCGGCGTTTTGCCCGACGATTAAGGTCGGAATCAAATTTATATCTCTTTGTCTGATAAGAGTTTGCAGGAAACGCAAACCTAAATGAAAAGCTGAAAAAACGACGAGTGCGATTGCAAAATCGAGCGCAAAAACGCCGCGCGAATATGAAAATTCACGAAACGCAAAACCGCCGCGAAACATAAATGTAAAAGCGATGATCAGAAGCGAACCGACGGCGACGGCTTTGAAAATTTTGATAAATTCGGCGATGTAGGAAAATGCACCTTGAAAGCGATAAACTCTTTGATATGAAAGCATTGCGAGCCGAACGGGAATCGCAAAAAAGACGACTCCGGCGTACGGGACGAATTCCTTTGACCAAGCCCAAGCCGTTTCGGAAAAAACCGCTTCACCTTCGCGCCAGATAAAAGCGAGCGCGAAACACGCAAACGCCAAAAGCGCGTCAACCGCGAAAATAGAAAACTTGACCGACGGCAAAATCCAACGGGGAACGCGATTTTTCGCTTTGACGAGTTTTTTTTTCGGTTTGAATGCCGTTTCAACTTTCATTTGCGCTTTATACTTTTTAAGCTAATAACCTTTGACTTGCAAGAAAGAAAGGCAGAAACCCGAATGTAAATGAGGGTGCTTTGAAAATCAAAGGACACCCTCATTTACATTCGGGTTTCTGCCATTTTTGCGTTATCCTTTTTATCAATGAAAGTCCTTATTACCGCACCGAGTCTTGTTGAAAACGAAAATGTCAGCGGCATTTCGACGCTTGTGCGCGAAATAATTACGCACGGCAACGCTGATTTTTCGCATTTTATCGCGGGCAGAAAAGATTCGGAAAAAGCCGGAATCAGCTGGATTTTCCGGCAAATCATTTTGCCGCTGAAATTTTTGCAAAAAATTCGGCGCGAAAAACCCGATCTCGTTCATATTAACACGGCGTTTGTCCCGCTTTCGATTATGCGCGATGCGGCTCTTGTGTTTGCCTCTCGATTTGCCGGAGTTCCGGTTCTTCTGCATCCGAACGGCGGGCGTTTTTTGATCGAAGATTTCGATAATAAATTTCTTGGAAAAATTGCCGCAAAAATGCTCGAAAAAGCGGATAAAATTTTAGTTCTGAGCGAATTTGAAAAAGAAAATCTCGTGCGGCGTTGGAAAAATCTGAACATCGGAATTTTGCCGAACGCGATCTCGACCGACAAAATTCCCGAAATCGAAAAATCGGCAAGCGAAAAAACGATCCTGTTTTTCGGCAGAATTCACGAATCGAAAGGTTTGCACGAAATAATCGAAGCGTGCAAAATCTTGAAAAAAGCAGGTTTAGCTTTTAATTTCCGTTGTTTCGGTGCGGGACCGGAAAAGGATTTTTTTATCGCGGAAATGAAAAGAGTTTTAGGCGAAAACTTCTTTTACGGCGGTATTGTCGCAGGAAAAGAAAAATGGAATGAACTTGCCGGAGCGGATATTTTTCTGCTGCCGTCGCGCTACGGCGAAGGTTTGCCGCTCGCGATGCTCGAAGCGATGGCGGCGAAATGCGTTCCGGTCGTTGCCGATGTCGCGTCGGTTCGCGCCGTGATTAAAACGGGCGAAAACGGTTTTATGGTCGAGCCTTATAATGCCGCACAAACGGCGGAAAAACTCGCGGTTTTGCTGTCCGGTAAAGCCGATTGGCACGCTTTACGCGAAAATGCGCGAAAAACCGTCGAAGAAAATTTTTCGATAGATGATTATATTAAGAAATTGGAAGAAATTTACAGGGAAATAAAAAATCGGTATAGCGAACGGTAGTAAGCGCGTTTTGAGTGAAAAAAAGTTGATTTTTAATAAACGCGGCTCACTACCGTTCGCTATACCGATTTGGAAACAAATGCAAAACTCCAAAATAACCAAAGAAAATCGCGTGCGCGTCGTCAGTCTTTTTCCCGATGTCGTCAATCGCGATTCGATAATTCAAAAAATCGCCGAACTCGTTGCGCAAAAAAACGGCGGTTACGTTTGTTTTTCGACCGTGCATATGGTCATGGAATCTTATGACAATAAAGAATTCGCCGCAAAAGTGAACGCGGCGGATTTAATTGTTACGGACGGAATGCCGCTCGTCTGGATGCAGAAATTGCAGGGCAAACGCTCGGCAAACCGCGTTCGTGCCAACGATCTGATGATCTCTCTGTGCGAATACGCGGAAAAAAATAATCTGAAAGTCGGTTTTTACGGCGGACGACTGGAAGTTATTGACGGAATTTTGCAGCGCGCGAAAAAGGATTTTCCGCGTTTGGAAATTTCCTACGCCTATTCGCCGCCGTTTCGCGCTTTGACCGAAGAAGAAGATGCGGAAATTGTCGAAAAAATAAAAAACTCGGAAACGCAGATTTTATTTATGGGTTTGGGCTGCCCGAAGCAGGAAAATTGGATGGCGGCGCACCGGGAAAAATTTCCGGCAATAATGCTCGGAGTCGGCGCGTCATTCGATTTTTACGCGGGAAATGTGAAAGAGTCGCCTGAATTATTAGGAAAACTCGGACTCGAATGGCTTTATCGTCTAACGCAGGAACCGAAACGTCTATGGCGCAGATATTTGATTCTTAATCCGCGTTTTATGTTTCTGGCGACATTGCAGTTATTACGATTGAAAAAGTTTGAAAAGTAAAATTAAATTGTAAGTGATTAGGTCATAGTGGTTTTGGAATTCCGGCGCAAATTTATCGCGAAAACCTTGTAATCGTCCGCAACTCTTCACTATTAACTCTCCGCTATTAACTGTTTTACAGATTTATCAACTGTAAATTAGCGAATAGTTAATAGTGAAGAGCGAATAGTTTTTCAAACAAAAAATCGCAAGTCTTTTTCCGCACATCCATTTAGTCCAAATCAGATACATTAAACCAAAGAAATTTCTTCCAGCTCATTAATGATTTTCGGCAAATTTTCCAGAACGAAATCAACTTCCGCTTCCGTATTGTATCTTCCGAGCGAAAAGCGGATCGCGCCCATAGCATCTTTGTATGGAATATTTAACGCCTGCAAAACGATTGATGCGGTGCGCGTTTCGGCGTTGCAAGCCGAGCCGGTCGAAACGCAGATGCCGAGATCGTTCAGTTTGGCGAGAATCGTTTCGCCGTTGATGTTCGGAAAGGAAATGCTCGAAGTGTTCGGCAGGCGCTGTTCTCGGTCGGAAGTTCCGTTTATCCGGGAATTTGGAATTTTATTCAAAATTTCGTCTTCGAGTTTGTTTCTCAAATTAAAAACTTTTTCCATTGCGGAAAAATCCGCAACAAACTGCGCCGCCGCGCCGAGTGCGGCGATTTGGTGAACGGCTTCCGTTCCGGCGCGTCTTCCCGCTTCCTGTCCGCCGCCGATGGAAATTGCCGGAAGGTTAATGTTTTCTTTGATATAAAGCGCACCGATGCCTTTCGGCGCGTGAAATTTATGACCGGAAATTGAAAATAGATCAATTGCTGTTTTGCTCAAATCCACCGGAATTTTTCCGACCGCATTCACACCGTCAACGTGAAAGAGCGCAGCGGAATTTTCTTTGACGATTCGAGCGCATTTTTCGACCGGAAATAAAATTCCGGTTTCGTTATTTGCCAGCATTATTGAAACGATTGCCGTATCTTCCCGAAAAGAATTTTTCAATTCGTCTAAATTCAGAAAACCGTTTTCGTCAACTTCGAGCCGGGTGATTTCAAAACCTTTTTTCTCTAATTTTTCGCAGAGTTTGCGGACGGCTTCGTGTTCGACGCGCGTGGTAATGATATGTTTTTTTTCGGGATTCGATTCGATTGCGCCGAGAATCGCCCAATTATCGCTTTCCGTTCCGCCGGAGGTGAAAACTATTTCGTTTGAATTACGTGCGCCGAGCAGATCGGCGACCTTTTCGCGTGAATCTTCGATCACGGCGCGCACATCGCGTCCGAAATTATAAGCGGATGAAGGATTACCGTAAAATTCGGTTAAAAAAGGTTTCATTGCCTCGAAAACTTCGGGTGCAACTCGCGTTGTTGCATTGTTGTCAAAATAAATCATAGTTTTATAAAATCAGAAATCGAGTTGATATTTATTATTTTTAACACTAAGGTTAAACGGAAAATTCACAATTCGTAATTTACCATTTACAATTATTAAACCGTGAATGCAATTTTAAAAATACAAGACGCAAGTGGCAGAAACTGGGAAGCGAGTTTGATTCCCGGCAATACCTATACTATCGGCAGAGCAAGGGAAAACGACATCATTTTAAATGATCGGCGGGTTTCGCGCCGGCACGCGCACGTTCTGGCGGAAGACGGAATCTTTAAGATTATTGATGGTTTTTACGAAAACGGCGAACTCAAACGCAGCGTTAACCGCGTGTTTGTCAACGGTGCGCCGGAAATCGAAAAAACTCTCCAGCCGGGCGATACAATTGCCATCGGTGAAAGCCGTCTGGAATTTGCCCGGGACAGCGCGGGGCAAAGCGTCAACCAACCGCTCGTTAAGCAATCCGATATTTACAGCAAAACGCACGATTTTTCAGTCGGCGCAACGGAAGTTCCGAGCGGCGTAAAATACGACGATCAGCCGCTCGGACATACGCAGATGCAAATTTCGCTGAATGAAATTATCGGCAAAAGCGCGGCGAGTCTTACGGGTGAGACGGATTTTGCCACGCCCGCCGAAATAAAAGAGTTGCGCCGCAAAGCTCAGATTCTGGAAATGCTCTATGAAATGAGCAAAACACTTGGCACGGTTTTTGACTTAAAAGAAATATTTTTGAAAGCGACGGATCTGATATTTCGCGGAACGCCCGCCGAAAGAGTTGTCGCATTGCTCGCGGATGAAACTCTGGACGGCAAGATTTTGGATTATAGCCTTTATCCGATTGCCGTCAAAGGGCGCGATGCGAATATGGAAAATCTGTCCGATAAGCTGTCAATCAGCCGGACGATTACGCAGAAGGTGATGCGCGAAAAGGTTGCGCTTCTTTCGCAGGACGCGACGACCGATAAACAATTTCTCGGTGCGGAATCAATCGTTTCCCAAGGCGTACGGTCAACGATCTGCGCTCCTTTGATAACCGAATCGAATGTCCACGGCGTGGTTTATGCCGACCGGCTCGATCCTTTTTCGGCTTTTTCCCAGGACGATCTGGAACTGATCAGTGCGGTCGCCGCGCAAACCGCCGTCACGGTCGAGACGATCAAGGCGCATAAACGTCTGGCGCGCGAAGAAGTTGCACGGGCAAATTACAGCCGTTTTATGCCCGAATACGTTGTTAAACAACTGCTTGAAAATCCCGATTCTTTCCGGCTCGGCGGAGTAAATCAGATTGTAACGGTTCTGTTTGCTGACATTCGCGGATTTACGGCGTTTGCGGAAAAAGAAAAACCCGAAAAGGTCGTCGGACTTCTCAACCGTTATTTTTCGGCAATGTCGGAGATAATTTTTGCTTACGGCGGAACGCTCGATAAATATATCGGCGATGGTTTGATGGCAATTTTCGGCGCGCCGACGGCAACTCCCGAAGACGCGAAAAACGCTCTGAAAACAGCGGTTACGATGCAAAAACGGATTGAAACTTTGAATAAGGAAT
Organism: uncultured Blastocatellaceae bacterium; assembly: GCA_964444245.1. Classification (GTDB taxonomy): domain Bacteria; phylum Acidobacteriota; class Blastocatellia; order Pyrinomonadales; family Pyrinomonadaceae; genus JAHCHG01. The sequence continues at coordinate 22,500 of CAYUGW010000003.1, forward strand.
TAGCCGTCGAAGGCATTAAGCCGGTCAATGTCGGCATCGGGCTTCATACGGGCGAAGCGACAATCGGTTACATCGGTTCGGAACAGCGTTCGGAATACACGGCAATCGGCGATACCGTAAATATTGCGGCGCGGCTTGAATCGAACGCGAAAAGCGGACAAATTCTGGTCAGCGAGGCAACGGCAAAAGCGGGCGGTGAAATATTTACTTTTATTTCGCACGAACCTTTGAATGTAAAAAATAGGCTAGAACCCGTGCCGCTTTTTGAGGTAAAATGGAATTGATTCGAATTTGCGATTTGCAATTTGCGATTTGCGATTGTTCTAAAATTTGCAACATTCGTCTTATCAGGCATTTAAAAGCAATTCAACAGAAATTTTACTTGTCTGGTAATAACTTCGGTTGAGCTATAAATTAAAAGTTTTTGTCAGACTTTATTTCTCCCGATCCAAAATTTAAGTCCGGCTTGTGTTACAGGTAATTATTTTTCTATGAGTCTAAAATCACTCAAAAAATACGTGACCGATTCAATGGCAATTGATATGGGAACGGCAAACACGATTATCGCGGTTCAAGGGCGCGGCGTTGTGTTTGATGAACCTTCACTGGTGGCGATCAATGAATTAACCGATGAAATTGTCGCTTACGGTCAGGAAGCCTTTGATTTGCTCGGACGCGAAGGACGCGATATTACCGTAATGTCGCCGCTGAGCAACGGCGTGATCGCCGATTTTGAACGCACCAAAAAAATGCTGGAGCATTTTGTCAGAAAATCAAAAACCGGCGGTTCGCAAGTTTCTCTGCAAGCCGTAATGAGTATGATTTCCGACGTCACGCATGTCGAACAGAGAGCATTGCTCAATGCGGCGGAAGAAGCGCATATCGGTAAAATTTATATGATGGAAGAGGGCTTGGCAGCCGCTTTCGGTGCCGGCGTATCTCCCCGTGATAAAAGAGCTACCGCGATTATCGACATCGGCGCGGGAACGACAAATATCGCTTTCGTCGCCAAAGGAACGATGGTTCATTCGCGTTCGGAGCGCATCGGCAGCGATGAGATAAATCTGGCGTTAGCGACGCATCTGCGCCGGCATCGCGGGCTGCAGGTCGGCGCGGAAACGACGGAAAATCTCAAAACTCAATTTGCGACGACATTTTTGCCCGTAGAAATTGATAAAACGACAATCGTGCGCGGACGAGATATGCAGACCGGAAGCCCGAATGCGGTCGAGATCACTATCGGCGAAGTTTATCCGGTGGTCGAGGGCATCGTTCGCCGGATTGCTCAAATCGTCAGCGATACTTTAACCGAACTCCGACCGGAAGTTGCGGCGGATATTTATGATCGCGGAATTATTATGACCGGCGGCGGCGCACTTCTCCAGGGTCTCGATCAATATCTGCGAAATTTTGTCAGCCTGCCGGTAACAATTGCCGACGAACCGCGTTATGCAACCGTCAAAGGACTTTTGAGTATGTTTGACGAACCCGAACTGCTCGAAAAAGTTTCGCGCACCGAACTTCATTTTCTGCAAAACGCCGAAATTCCCTTCGAAGCGTAATTTCTAATCTGAGAAGCTGTTTAAAAACTCTTGAGTTCCGTTAGGAACGATATCTTTATAGCTTGGAGAAGATCAAATTTCAGCCGATTTCCGTAAGAACTTAGAACAGATTCCGAGCGCGGCTTTCGGTCTGGTTTTGCATTTAACGGCGCACGCGGTCGGCTGGGGATTTCCGAAAGGCGGAGCGCAGAAAATTTCCGACGCACTTGAAAAATATTTTCTCTCGCTCGGCGGCAAGATCGAAACGAATCACAAAGTTGAAAATATAGATCAATTACCGAATTCACGCACCGTTTTATTCGACATCACGCCGCGCCAGATCATCAAAATCGCCGGACACCGATTGCCGGATTCATATCGTAAACGGCTGGAACATTACAAATACGGTGCGGGCGTATTTAAGATGGATTTTGCTTTGAGTGAACCCATTCCGTGGACGGCAAAAGAATGTTTTGAAGCCACAACCATACATCTCGGCGGCAGCTTTGAAGAAATCGCCCGCTCGGAGCGCGAACACGAACAGGGAAAAATCTCGGAAAAACCTTTTGTTTTACTGGCTCAGCACACGCTTTTCGACGGAACGCGCGCACCCGCCGGAAAACACACGGCTTGGGCATATTGCCACCTGCCGAACGGCTCGACCGCTGATATGACCGAAGCAATCGAAAATCAAATCGAACGCTTCGCGCCCGGTTTTCGTGACTGCATTATTGCCAAAGCGGTAAAAACGCCCGCCGATCTGGAAAATTACAACGTCAATTACATCGGCGGCGACATCAACGGCGGCGCGGGAAATCTTTCACAACTTTTCACGCGCCCCGTCGCCAAAATCAACCCGTATAAAATCCCGTCGAAAGGTCTCTACATCTGCTCGTCTTCAACTCCGCCCGGCGGCGGCGTTCACGGAATGTGCGGCTTCCACGCGGCAAAAACCGTTTTGAAAAATGAATTCGGGAAAAAGATTTAGCCCGCATCATAAATTCTACGTTCATTTTTTATCATTGTTCAGTTATAATGAACATTACAAAATGCTGAACATAAAATTAAAGCGGTAAAATTTATGAATCTTGAAGAAGAAATTATTACGAAAGCATCGGAAACACTAAAAAATTCTTTTAATTTTCAAATTGGCACAACAGACGCTGTTAAAAATGAGCGTGATTCCCTGATCGAGATAAAATTTAAGCAAAATGAAAAAAATATAATCAAAATTTATAGTCCGGAAATTTACGGAAAAACTCATTCATCTATTATCGGGCAATTAGTGTTAAAGCAAAAACAAGTGTCAAATAAAATCATTTTGATAACGGAATATGTTCCGCCGAAATTTGCGGAAAAACTTCGAGAACTCGATATAAGTTTTTTTGATGCTAACGGAAATGTTTATTTTAACGAACCCGAATTTTATATTTTTGTAAATTCTCACGGCAGAAAAACCGAATTGCGAAAAACCAACGCCGGACTGATTTTTCAGCCGAGCGGTTTGCAGATGCTTTTTGTTTTACTATCAATTCCGAATTCTGAAAACAAAACATACAGAGAGTTATCCGAACTTTCGGGAATATCTCTGGGCGCGGTAAGCGAAGCAATGAACACCTTACAAGCGGAAAATTATTTGGTGAAGGAAAGAGAAAAAAGAATTCTTTTTCGTAAAGATGAATTAATTAAGCGTTGGGTTCAGGGATTTTCAGAAACGCTTTGTCCCAGACTTTCAGAGCTGCAATTTGAATCGGAAGACATTGATTGGTGGGAAAAAGCCGATTTAACAGCAACAACTGCCTGTTGGAGCGGAGAAGTTGCGGCTGACAAAATGACAGACTATTTACATCCGATAAAGACAATAATTTACGTCAAGCATTCTTATCAATATTTAACTAAAAAATATAAATTGATAAGAGTAAGAAACGGAAATATAAAGATTCGTGCGCGATTTTGGAATTTTAATGAAAACGATATAATTGCGCCGCCGCTTCTCGTTTATGCGGATTTATTAGCAACGGCGGAATCACGCAATATTGAAGCGGCACAAATTATTTATGACGAATATCTCGCTGGACTTATCGAATAAAATTCCGAATCAGACAATCGAAATTTTACGAAAAATTATTGATACAGCCGAAAAACTCAATATACCGATTTTCCTAATTGGTGCGACTGCCCGCGAATTTGTTTTGCAATACGGCTATAATTTGCCGAAAACCGCTCAAACCCGTGATATAGATTTCGGTGTTGCCGTCAGCAATTGGCAGGAATACGAAAAATTAAAACAGGAACTCGTTAAAACAGGTGGTTTTTCGCTCGATTCAAAAGCAGAGCATCGTTTGACGGAAAATTCTTCGCAAACAAAAATAGACTTCGTGCCTTTCGGCAAAATCGAATCGCCGCCCGGAGAAATTACATTTCAAAACGAAACGAAAATGAATATGACGGGATTTTCCGAAGTTTATAAATCTTCAATGACTGTCAGAGTATCCGCTGATTTAATAATAAAGATTGTCTCGCCGGTCGGATTGGCGATTCTTAAAATATTTTCCTGGAACGATAGATTTGCCAATAAAGACGCTTCAGATTTTTGGCTGATTGCAAAAAATTATCTGGATATTGCTGACAATCAAGAAAGAATTTACGCTCAATACATCAATTGGCTTGAAGCCGAAAACTATGATTTTGAAATTGCCGGAGCAAAACTTCTCGGAATCGACATTGCCGAAATTTTATCGGAAGAACCAAAATCGCAGATTTTAAGTTTTTTTGAATTCCCTAAAAAATTAGAAAAATTTGCATTTCAAATAATGCGCACAGAAAAAAGTATTGAAGACAATTTCAGCCGAATTATGCGGATTTTGAAAGCAGTTGAGGAAGGGTTAAGAGAAAATAGACAGTTTGAAAATTTATGATTTTTGCTTTCTGAAGTAGAGCGGTAAGTGTTTGAGTTATTAAAATGAAAAGTGTCAGGACGATTTAGCAAGTGTTAAAAAAATGATTTAAAGCGGAGCGTAACTTTTAAAAGTTACGCTCCGCTTTTTTTGCTCGAATTTCGATTTTTACTGCGCCGAATTTGCCGGCGGCGATGCGGACGGCGTTGACGGCACGGCGGTCGGCGGTTGAGCGGTGCCGGTCGCTTGCAGATAGGTTGAATAAACATTGGTCAGACGTTCGACGGCTGCCGGATCGCGCTGGGCAAGCATCGTGATTATCGTATCGCGTGCGTCGAAAACGGGTTTTATATTTCCGCGTTCGGCTTCGGTCAAAAATCCGTCGTTGCCTTTTTCCTGTTCTTCATTAAGCCGCGTAAAAAAATTGCTCGCATTTTGCCGCGCCGGTTCGTATTCGCCGCGATTTGCTTCGACAATCGCGCCGGTCAGTAAACCTTTGATTTCGGATTGGCGAAGCCGAGTTTGCGTCGCGGCGAGTTCGCCGTCAACCGACCATTTCTGCATCATCATCGGAATTAAACCGATCAAAAATGCCGCTAAAACAATCGCGGCAAAAATTCCCCAACGAATCAGCGGACTCGGCGCGGTTTTCTCCTTTATCTTAATATCTTCTTTGTCCTTCATACGTTTTTCTCCGGTGCAATTTGTAAAAATTAAAATTTTAGAATCAAATTTATTTTCCTGACTTTGATAATAACATTTTCAGAGATTTTTCACTTGATCCGGCTAAAGCTATTCAAAACCGAGTTTTACGCCGTAAGTTCCGGTTTTGCCTTTTTCCCATTCCTTTTTCCCGCTGATCGTTTGTGATTTTTTGCCGTTGTATTTTTTGCTGAGGCGATGAAGAAGTTTGTCTTTTTTCTCTTTTTTCAGATAGTTTTCGACATCCGTGGCTAAATCTTCGATTTTTACTTTGTCCTTGATAATTCCCGTGATAATTCCCGGAACGGGAAGCAGATCAATCGGATTAAAGCCGGTCGCTTTTAACTTTTCGATTATTTCGGGCAAAACCTTTTTCTTCAAGAAATCTCCGACCGAAGCATCGTGTACGTCGAGAAATTGAACGGCAATTGTTTGAATTTCGCCGTCAATCTCGATGATTTTAGCGTCTTCCGCGCCGAAACCGTTTTCACCTGTACCGAGTGCGCTTGTATCGAGCTGAATCGAATCGCTCAATTCTTTTTTCTCGGCAAGATAAAAATCTTTTTTCGAATTTCGCCATTGCCATTCGCCGTCCGCCGGTTTTGTGATAATTGCCGTAGTCGGTTTTCCCTCTGCATCTTTGTATGCAATATAGAAAATCAGCCGAAAATTTCTTTTACTGCTTTTTTTGGAAAATTTCGGAAATGTTATTCCTTTAATCGATACGATCTTTTTTGCCATAATTTTAATCACCTTTCCTTATTTTTTTTCGGCAAAAGAACTCTGCCGGAATGTCGGATCAAAAAATCTTTTGTCTTGTCCGCTATTATATGAGATTTTCGGCTAAAAATTTACAATTATTTTGTATTTCGGTTTTATTTTGAAATTTTGAACTCCAACCGGCTTTTGATCAAAAAAAAGAGAAAAACAGCGGTTGCCGTCTTTCTCTTTTTTTATTATCGCGCTTTATCAAATATTATCTGACATATGCACTCGGAACAGGTTGATCACCCGTTGCTCCAAAACTGACGATGGCAGTTCCTGCGGTGGATTGCTCCACAAACCAGGTGCCGCTCGATGGTCGGAAAACCGCCACATCAGCTATTCCGTCGCCGTCATAATCTCCCGGTGCGGGAATGTCTCCTGCCGCGCCGAACGGCACCGAATAGAATGAAAAATCTTCAGATCGAAGGATAAACCATTCTCCGGTGAGAGGTCGGAAAATTGCCACATCTGCTTTGCCGTCGCCCGTGTAATCGGCTTGAGCGGTCATATCGGTTGCTGTTCCGAAGGTTGTTACGATCAATCCGTCGGTTGAACGATTGAGCCACCACGAGCCGTCCGACGGTCTGAAAATAGCTACATCCGCTTTACCGTCGCCGTCATAATCTGCCGCCACTGGCTGATCTCCCGCGGCTCCAAAAGTCGTGATGGTCGTTTCGCTGTCGCTCGAACGAATGATAAACCAGGTTCCCGTTGAAGGACGGAAAATCGCCGCGTCATCTATACCGTCGCCGTCAAAATCAGCCGGAGTCGGAATATCGCCGCTCGCACCGAACGGGAATGAATAAAATGAAAAATCTTCCGATCTTAAGACAAACCATTCGCTTGTCGAAGGACGGAAAATAGCAAGATCGGTTTTGCCGTCGCCGGTGTAATCTGCCGGAACTATTTCATCTGTTGGGGAGCCGAACTGAAAGGCACGATTTCCGCCGTCGGACGACTGTAGATACCACCATTCACCGGCTGACGTACGATAGATGGAAATATCCGTTTTGCCGTCGCCGTCAAAATCTATTACTGCGGTTCCCTTCGGTTCGGAAGATGTTTGCGTAATGCTTGCCCAACTGGTTCCGATACGAATGCCGTCAACGACAACTGTCGGATGTGTCGCGGCAGTTCCCTGACGCAGAGCGGCTGTTCCCGGAGAAATGTCGGACGCGGTAGTGTCAATCGCCGAAACGGTCGCCGCCGGTTCGGTCGCCGGTGTCGTCGTGCTGACGAAAAGATCAACCGTATCATTGGCATCGCCGTCAACAATCGTATATTTCACGATTACCAGATAGGTCGTGGTTAGAGAGTAGGTAAACGGTGTAAATGCAACAGTTGCCTCACTCGTTCCCGCTTTTGAAATACCGAAGGCGATGTTGTTCGCTTCATCTTTCTTAATAAAAACTCTGCCTCTGAACGCCGTTCCAATCGGATCGGGCGAGAGATGGAAAAAATATCCGCCTACCGGATTAATCGCTGCTTCGCTGGCATTTACCATAAATCCGGCGTAAACGGAACCACTCGATTGAACCGGAAAAACACGGTGAACATCTTCGCCGCTGACGGTCAGCGAAGCGGCATTGCCGATGCCTGACGAGGGATAATCGGTCAAAGTCAATCCCGGAGTTACAGTCGCAATCTCGTTTGTTCCCTTGCCGCTATGTGTAGTCCAACCATTTTGGTTTAGCAAAGATCCGGCTGCAAATGGAAAATCTTCGACTAATAAAGGTGATTGAGCAAAAATGCTCGTATTTATCAGAGTTATGGATATAATTATCGCTAAAACGCTAAAAACAAATTTTCTTTTCATATTGTCCTCTTTTTTAATTTTCTTATTATTAAGGGGAATTTCAAGTGTGAAAAACACACGAATTTACACTTTTTTCCTAATCAATTTTTAATTAATTTTAGTTGTAAATTTAATTTTCGATAAATAGTAACATAAAAAAGCCGAAAACCGACATCTAAAAAATCTTAAAATTAACATAAATTTTTGTTACAATTGATAAAAATTCAGCGAGGTCAAAAAAATAATGCGTTTCAGAATGTTTTTTATTCTAACAATTTTCATTTTTACTGCTTTTACGGCGATCCGGGCGCAGGTTGAAGAGCCTCCTCCCTTAATCGAAAATAAGAATGAAATAATAAAAATCGAAACCCGGCTGATTGATGTGCCGATTGTCGTAACGGACAAGGGCGGAAAACCTCTGCTTAATCTGAAGCCGGCGAATTTTATTGTTTATGAAGACGGCAAAAAACAGGAAGTAGCTGAATTTTCAACCACGACCGAATCTTTTGAAGTCGCGCTCTTGCTCGACACATCCGGCTCGACACGCGGCGATTTAAGACTTATCCAGCGCGCCGCCGCCGGGTTTATCAGTTCTCTGCGAAGCGGCGACAGAGTTTCGATCGTCGCCTTTAAAAGCGCGGTCAGAGACGGCAGATCGGTTGCCGTGAGCGAGGTTTTAACGACTCTGACCGATGACCGGACAAGATTAACCAATGCCTTGGCAGAAGTTAAAACCAGCAACGGAACGCCCTATTACGACGGTTTATTAAGCATTGTTGACAAAGTTTTCGGCGCAAAACCGGATAATAAATTTCGCGGCAGACGGGCGATTGTCGCGCTGACCGACGGCGTTGATTCGACCAGCGATTCCGATTTTGAAGAGGTGCGCGAAGAACTGGAAGCAAGCGGCGTTGCCGTTTATTTCGTGCAGGTTGATACGCGCCAGTATTTTGAAGAGGAATTATTAGGCGATTGCCAGACTTCCGTGCGTTTTTCGACGGCGCAAATCCGGCGTTATTACCGGGTTTTTTACCCGAAATCGAATGAAAAGGTCAGCGATTTTTGCAAACTCGGCGATTTCGAACGCCTCGACATCAGTAAAAGTCTGTATCAATTAGCTAACTCCGAAATGGAAAATCTGGCAAAAAAATCGGGCGGCAAGGTTTTCCCCGTCAGCAGTCTAAATGATGCGCGTTCCGCTTTCAGCGAAGTCGCCGCCGAACTCGGCACGAAATACTCTCTGGGTTATTATTCGACTAATCAAAATCGCGACGGCAGCTATAGGAAAATCCGCGTCGAACTCAAAGGCGTTCCGCCCGGCGCACAGCTCCGCGCCCGCGACGGCTACACGGCACCGGAGAATTAAAAGTGAAAAAGTGAAAAAGTGGAAAAGTGAAAAAGCTGATTGAGTTGATTCAAAGTACTTTTTCACTTTTCCACTTTTTCACTTACAATTGATTTATGAGCGTAAAATTTAGACGAATTGTTTTGATGGTTTTGGACAGTGCGGGAATCGGCGCGATGCCTGACGCGGAGAGTTGGGGCGATGCGGGCGCGGATACTCTCGGAAATGTTTTAAAATCGCGCAAAGTTGATTTGCCAAATCTGCAAAAATTGGGTTTGGG
>CAYUGW010000004.1:0-29835 GCA_964444245.1 uncultured Blastocatellaceae bacterium
GTTTTATCTCGTTTTATATTAAGGAGCAAAGTTAAAAACCAGAACTCCTTCAACCTGTACCGGATTACCGTTTAAAATCGTCGGTTCGAATTTAGCTTGACGCGCCGCTGTTTCTGCCGAAGCGTAAAACAGTTTGTTTCCGCTGACGGCTTTTGCTTGATTTACGTTTCCTTGTTTATTTACCAAAATCAGGACGCTTACCATACTTCGTACATTTGCCGCTTTTGCTTTTGCCGGATAGACGGGTTTCGGCAAAAATGTTGTTTTGCCGTTCAAAGCTCCGCCTTTAATTGTCCTTTCGATAATCAAACTATTGTTGTTGATTGCCGAATTTGCTACTTTCGTTAGTATTTCAATGTCATAAACGCTCATACTGACTGAATAAAAATAGCCGTCTTGCTCCCAAAACATCCAGGCATTTCCGCAACTCGAACCGCACGAGCCTTCCTGATAATATCCGGTAATTCCTTGTGCGAGTTTGACGGTTTCATTGAAAAAAGGTTTTTCGGTTTCAGGCGTAATCTTTTCGCCTGAAACTTCGCCGTAATAGAAACTGCCATGACAAATACCGGAATAGCAAAAATAAACCGCGAAACTATCGGGTTTTGGCTCTGCGATAAACACTTTTAGAGATCGCTTTTTGCCTTTTGCCGTCAGATACGACGGAACAAAAAAATAAGTCGGCAATCTGAGTGGCACAGAGGTTTCTTCTTGAAGCGTTTTGACGGCATCATCAAAAGATTTTTTATCAACGATTTGTTGAGCAAAAATCGGCGAAGTTCCGATAAAAATAAGTAGTAAAAATGTTAAAAATTTCATCATAGAATTAAGTTGATTTTTTTTGTATCAAATATTTATTTAACTGTTTGATTCTTTCCCGACTCATTTGCAAAACTTCCTTTTCAGGTTGCCATTCTTCGGTTTCAGATTTGCCGTGTCCGTTTGTGCTGTAATCGAAAAGTATTTCATTCTCGAAATAAAACACGCCCGACCAAACCGAATTTTTGTCGCCATCCGAATCGGAAAAATGTTGTTCGGTTGCATAAATCAGGCGTTTATTTTTGAAATAATAAAACTCCTCCGATGAAAATTTTTCGATTTGATAGTGAACGACAAGGACTTCAATATCTTTTTCATTCATCAAGTATGAAAATTTTCTGATCAAGAATTCGCCTTTCTTTATCCCGTAATTAGATTCTTCGGGCAAAAATTTCCGGTTTTTCCGCTTCACTTTAACGGTGAAAACTTTTTTGGATTTTTCAAAAGTCTGGTCTGTCCGGCGGACAAAATCAGCTATCGCAAGTTTGTTTTGTTCAATAGTTTGCGCCGCGCTTAAGGCGGGAAGAAACAGAACATTCAAGAGTGCAATCGAAACCGGAAATAATAAAACGCGTTTCATAATCTTTCTCCTGTTTTTCAAAGGTCTTCGGGCATCCGCAAAGGCGGCATATCGCTTACGCCGAGGATGCGCCCGATAAACAACAAAATTTTATATTCCTCGATGGTTGTCGGTTCGACGGCGACATCGTTCGATTTATAGCCGTGCATACCGCAGCAAACCGAGCCGTTAATCACCGCCGGATCGTGCGTGATGATCGAAATTTTCGTGCGTTTGTCGTCCAAAGCGGTCAGATGCAGTTGAAATTTGGCGCGATACCTCAAAGGCTTGCCGCCGCCGAAATAAACCGCCGATGGTCCGATTACTTCTCCGTGAGAATGCAGATACAGATCATTTGTATTTTCGGGATTTTCAAATATGTCTTTTGATAACAAAGTCTTCTCCCGGCTTCCGACAAAGAATCGAAAAGAAGATTTTTTAGGATTGAATGAAGAATAAAATTCCTGCATAAGATCATAATCCGCAAAAGCCGTGAGGAGTTTTTCCCTAACATCCGAAACCGGATGGGCAAACTCATAAACGGTCGGATTCTTTTGGCTTAAAGGTTTTGTTTCTATAGGATGAACTTTTTCAGGCGGGGTAAATAAGCCGGAAACTAAAACTATCTGAAACTCTCTGCTGATAGTGGATTTGATAATATAAGAATTCCCGTTTTGAAGAAAACGCAGATAGGCGACATCTTCGGTATTCTCTTCGGTCATAAAACTATTAAGTCTTTCGCCTTCCTTCAAATTCAATCCCTTCCGCGTCCGAAATTGTAAGATGCCGCTTTCCGACACTTCCAAAACGAGTTCAAAAAGCCATTTAAATGAATCTTCGCCCGGGCGGCGGAATTGTTCTTCGTGAACTACCGCGCCCAGATAAAGTTTTCTGCCGTCGGGCGAAATTCCGAGAGGTTCTCCTTGAAACGGCGTTTCCCACCGCCTGATGACTTTTTTCAAGGTTTTATCAACCAATTCGATTTTGCCCGGATGAAAATCTTTCGGGCGCTGCAATCGAACAGGTTTGCCGTCTGCAATAACGGTTATTTCTTTGTCCGTTACCTGCGCGGCGGCGATTTTGGTGAAACATCCGTTGCTCGATTTACTTTGTTCAACCGCGGCAATTTGAAAATTCTTTTTCTCTCCGCCGACCGTTGTTAATTGAACGGCGAACGGCTGAAAAAACTCACCGGCGCGGCGCGGCAATTTTTGTCCGTTCTCATTCAAAAAACCGCAGACATCGAAGATATAAGTAAAGCCTTTTTGCCCGAGCAGTTTGTTGCCGTAATCTGCCAATTCGCGGGTCGTGATTTCGGGATTCCGGTTTTTCAACGCCTGCAAATCTTCGATAATCGTTGAAGCGGTAATGCCCGGATATTGAACCGCCGCCGGATCAACGGTTTGCGAACGGACTTTTTGATTCGGAGCGACAAAAATGAAACTCAAAATCAAACACGAAACGATAAACTTAAATATCTGCATATTTTTCTCCTTCGGTTAAACCGCTTTTACTCCGACAATTACGACCTTTTCCGAGCCGGGAAGATACTTTACTTCAACCATTTTTCCCGGCTGATACGACGGGATATGAATTATTGAAATCTCCTGCCGCGCTTTTCCGGTAAATTTCGTTTGATTGGCGGGATAAACTTCCAGTATAAAATCAATCACCGGTTGGTTATGCCGCCGCATATACGTTTCATTTATGGCAATGATCTTGGCGTTGGCGGAAAATCCTTCGGCAATAATCTTTTTATTCTCCGCAAAAAGAGAAGACGCGAGCATAAAAGCACCAATAATGCTGGCGAAAATGCCGACCGGGAAAATAGATATCAGCAAAAATCCGGCTGAGGTGAAAATCGTCTCCAACATTTTTGCATCAGCTCCGATGTATTCGGCGATCACCGCCGTAACTTCCGGCGATGAAGCGATCAAAACCAACAAAATTCCGCCGAAAATAGAAATTGTTGAAACCAGAAAACCGCTTATTATCAGGATTATCGAAGTTTTTTTTGACATATTTTTTCCTTCGGTTAAAAGTTTTTCGCGCCGACAATCGCCACCTGGCGGGTTTCGGGAACGAATTTGACGTGAACGATCTTGCCGGGCTGATATGACGGCAGATGCAGAACGGAAACCGTTTGATTAGCTTCGGCTTGAAAGGCGGGCTGTCCCATCGGCTTAACTTCCAGCACGAAATTAACAACCGGATTATTATTGATTCGCGTTCCGGTATCATTGAGCGCAAGAATTCTCGCTTCGGCATCCAATCCGTTATTGACGATTTTCCGGTTTGAAATCCCGCCGACGACCAGCGAAGCGACAAAAAAGAACGGACTCGCGACCGAAAAAAATATGATCAAACCGATCCAGATGCCGTTTTCCCAAAAGAAATTTTCCGACATATTCTGCGCGGTCGCCTCGGGACCATTCATCATAATCGAAAGCGGTCCTTTGAACATCAGCACCGCAAACGGAACCCAAACCAGTAAAAAACAAATACTTCCCAATCTTTTCAAAACTTTTGATAAATTCATATTTTTTCTCCTTTTTGTTAATAATTGTAATGTTTACCTTACCGGAAGAATTTAAGCAGGTAAGCATAAGTTTTACGGTTTATTAAAATTCGCGAAAAATATTATCAACCTTATATTTGCCGGATTTTAAGTGAATTCCTCACTTTTGCCTTTTTACTTTTTACTTTTGCCTTCCTGCTTACCTTCCGAATTCGATAATTTACGTGATAATTCCCCAAAAGAATTTATGCCGGTTGGTTCCGAGTCCCGGAGCAATATGCGGAGTACGGCGAAATTGATTAATTCCGGTTTGCGGATCGGAAAATATATACGGTGGTCCGACCAGATTTGCCCATCTGAACATAACCCGACTTCCCGCAAAATGTTCGGTTTGACTAAAACCTATAACGGCGATAACGCCCATCGAATCATTGCTTCTCAAAAAATTTGCGGCTTGCGGCGCGAGTCTTCTCAGTTCCGTCTGAACCCGCTGATCGAAGGATCTTCGATTACCGTAATTAAGAGCTTCCTGAACTACGGATGCGCGGGCATCACTCCGGCTTTCGGGCGGAAGATCGCGATTTACTCCTGATAAATGTTCGATCGTATTCATTTCTCTCCATCTTATTGCCATATTTTTTCTCCTTAGTTTTTCTGTTTTATTATTAAATTCTGAAAAAGATTTTCCGGCGTTCGGTCTGAAATTATTTCCCGCTCACATCAAATTTGTCGGGAAATAACTCCAAACCCTTTTTGCCAAAACATCAAATTTTTAATTTCACTTGTTGGAGACCGGAAATCTCGTTTGACGTTTTTTTCATCTTCGCCGTAACGACCTCAAAAAGTCTTTCGGTTTGCGTTTATTTTCTGTTAAGAATCCGTTAGTTTTCTGTTAAAATGCCTATATGGACGGCAAAATCTATCAATTCGGAGATTATTTTCTCGATATAGCCGAGCAGCGTCTGCAAAAAAACGGTGAAGATATTTCATTGCCGCCGAAGGTTTTTGAAGTTTTGACCGCGCTTATCAAACGGCACGGGCAATTGGTCAGCTATCAGGAATTGATGGATGAAGTCTGGCACGATACTTTTGTCGAAGAGACGAATTTGCGCTATTCGATTCACACTTTGCGAAAAACTTTTGACGAAGATTTTATCGAAACCGTCCCGAAACGCGGTTATCGTTTTAACGCCGAAGTTAAAACTTTTACGACCGAAGAATTTATCAAACTTCACACGGGCAATTTTAAAAAAGATGATTTGATGAGATCGGTTGACGAAGAATCTTCCGAAAAACCGAAATCCGCGTTGGGCAAATACGCGGCAATTGCGGCAATCGCTCTGCTGATGATGAGCATCGGTTTGGCGGCGTATTATTTCTGGCAAAACGGCGAAAACACCCGGGAAAACAACTCCGCGAAAACCGTCGCGGTTTTACCTTTTAAGCTGATCGGCGCAGATTTGGGACAAAACCGCAATCTGGAAAAAGGTTTGGTCGAATCGCTCGTTTTCGATTTGAATAAAATCAAAGGTCTCAAAGCAATCAATTCGGCGGACGTTCAAAACACTTCGGAAAAGCCAGCCGATTTAATTTTAGAAGGCAGTTACCGCTACGAAAGCGAGCGATCGATTCAGGTAAATTTCAGACTTTTTCCGGCAAGCGGCGACGGCGGTGCGGATTTAATGAACGATTCCGTTTTGATAAAAGATGAAGATAAAAATAAAACCGAAAAAATTATCTCGCTCAGAATCGCCCGCAAGGTTTTCGATAAAACGGCTTCGCTCGCCGATGAAGAATTTCTAAAAACTCAAAATATCAGTGAAGAAGCCGCCAAAAACTATCTCGTCGGACAGCAGATTCTTCGCAACAATGAATTAAATCGCCAAAAAGAAGGCATCGAAGCATTTGAAAAAATAATCAAGCTCGAACCGGATTGGGCAAAAGGTTATGCGAAATTTGCCGAGGCTTCCGTTCTTTTGCACGGCGGGCTGCCCGATTGGGCGCGGGCAAAAGAATTCGCCGAAAAAGCTCTCGAAAAGGACGAAAATCTGGCGGAAGCGCATCTGGCAATCGGCTGGTATCATCAATCAAATTTTGATTGGGAACCGGCGGAAAAATCTTTCGCCAGAGCGATCGAACTGAATCCCGAATACTCGGAAGCGTATAACGAACTCGGTCTTATTCTCGACATTCAGCGAAAATTTGCCGAAGCCGAAAAGATGTTTCTGAAGGCAATCGAATTAAAACCGTTCAATCCGTTTTATTTTTCGTCGCTTTGCCTGCATTATTACTATGACCGAAAAGCCGATTTTGCCGTAAAAAAATGCCATGAAGCCGTGAACATCGATGCAAATTATACGGTCGTCTATAAACAACTGTTCTGGATTTATGTTGACCTCGGCGATTACCCGGCGGTTTTCAAAAATGAATTCGGCTATTTGACCGAAAGCGAAGTTGAGCGAAGTTTTCTCGGCAAACCGCTGAAAGACGGCAATATCAAACTTTACTGGCAAAGAAGAATCGAAGACCGCCTGGAAAATCAAAGCCGCAGATACAGCCCGATGGCGATTGCCTCATTTTATGCACAGCTTCAGGACAAGGAAAACACTCTGAAATATCTCGAAGAAATGGATGAAGTTTCGCCGACCGACATTTTTTATGTCAATCCCGACCCGATGTATGATCTTGTTCGCAATGAGCCGCGTTTTATCAATTTGCTGAAAAAGAGAAATCTCCATCCGTAGTTTGAAGTTCTCAGCGCAATGCTCTAAATGGTCTGTTCAAAATAGTTCAATAAAAGTTTTCGGGCTTCGCCGCCTGATGTGCGGAAAGGCTCAGCCTTTCCGCACATCAGGCGGCGAAGCCGCGATTATTAAGTACTCCGTAAATTAAATTTTCGAGTGTTTGGAGTCCCGCCTTTAGGCGGCTTTACCGCCGCGCTTCGCTGGCGGATGCCGCCTAAAGGCGGGACTCCAAACTTTTTTCAAACGCCTTAAAATTTAATTTACGCTCTATTAAGTTTATTTTGAACAGTTCATTGAGAATGTTACTCCGAACAAATATCAAAATTGCCCGCTCGCCTCGAAAACAATATCGGTGCGGTCTTCGATTAAAGTAAAAGATTGCGTATTATTCGCAAACGTATAACGCTTGTGCTGAACGCTTAAAATATAGAAATCTCCCGCGTCAACATCTTCGAACGTAAAATTTCCGAATTGATTCGTCCGCGTAATGCGCGGCGCGGTCAGCAATCCGCCGTTTAAGATGACGGTGACATCCTTTATTCCGGTATTTTTGCCGAAAACGACGCGACCGCTTATTCGCAAATTTGCCGAGGTCGGCGCGAAGGCTTCGGGTGTCCAGAAACCGCCGATCTGCGAATAATTTCCGCCGGACATCTTTACTCCGGCGGCATTTTGTCCGGTTGTTCCTTCGACTTTGTACATCATTAAGGTTATATCCGTACTCGCTCCGCCGCCCGCCGCCGTTACCGTTTGTTCGAGCGTATATATGCCGCCGGAAGCGACCTGCGCGTTTAATGAAGTTGTTGACAAAAAAACAACAAGCGCGAAAAATGCTATTGATTTAACCGAAAATTTCCACCGTCGAACTTTAAAAAAATCGCAAATCGCAAATCGTAAATCGCAAATAAACTTATTCGTCATCCTTGTTTTCCTCCTTCACGGTGCAGACCGCCGCCTGCGGATTGCCCGCGCAGATAATCTGCCGCAAACCTTCGATCAGAGCCTTTTGCTCATCAAGCTGTTTTTGTTGTGATTCAATTTGCGTTTTTAATTCCTGATTTTGTTTTGTGTGTTCTTCGACCTCGGTTTTGAGAGTTTGATTTTCCGTTAGCTGAGAATCAATCTGCGCCTGCTGTTCTTTGACGGCGTTGACCAAAACGGTTGTCAAGAGTTTATATTTTACGCCCTGAACCTGTCCTTCTTTATTGCGCGTAACCAAAAGCGGTTCGATTTTTTCAATATCTTCCGCGCCGAAGCCCAAATCTTCTTCCCCGCTTTCAGTCCAATCAAATTTAATCGGATTTAGGTTTTTAACGAGATTTATACCCGAGGTAAACGGCAAAATATTTCGTTTATATCGAAAAGAAGACGAGCATTCGGCTAATACTCCGGCAAACGGACCAATATCCTGGATGCATAAATCCTTATTCGCACCCGAGGTGAGCGTATTTACTTCTAACATACCGCCGACAGTCATATTTTCATTAACAAGGGCATCTTGCTCGGCAATGAAAGAGCCTTTAACTCTGGTTAAGCCGGGAATTATGACTCTATCGACACCGCTTTCCCGACCAAGTGCTATTGTGTTACTCGTATCAACCGTCGCGCCGGAGCCGATCGCCGTCGCGTATTCCAGATTGTTTGAAAAACCTCCCGCATTTGTCCCGATAAAAGTGTTATTGCTTCCTGTCGTGTTGTTACTTCCGGCGTTATTGCCGATAAAGGTGTTGCTCGAACCTGTCGAATTTGCGAAGCCCGAGGCAATTCCCATAAATGTATTTGAAGAACCGGAATTATTATTGCGTCCGCTTTCAAATCCGACAAAACTGTTAGCATTTCCGCTAATATTTCTAAATCCGGCATATGCACCGACAAATGAATTATGATCTCCCCCAACATTGTCGTTACCGGATCGAAAACCGAAAAAAGCATTTCGATCGCCGAGAGTATTTGTCTGTCCCGTGTAAGCACCGAAGAATGAATTTTCTTCGCCGGAAGTGTTCAATGTTCCCGAAGATATTCCAAAAAACGAGTTGTCATTTGATATAGTCACTTTACCGGCTTGCGCTCCGAAAAATGAATTGCCGCTGTTATTGAATGTCCCAGATACGTTCATTCCGGCTTCAAATCCGAAATACGAATTATTTACTCCTTCTTCGTTCAAACTTCCGGCTGAACGCCCGAAGAAGGAATTCCCAGAGCCGAGCGTGTTCAATTCTCCGGCTTCCGAACCGAAAAACGAATTATTGTTCGACCTGTTTGTTTTACCCGACTCAAAACCGTAAAATGCGTTGTTTTCGCCCACTTGATTTTCCGAACCGGCAAAACGCCCGAAGAATGAATTTTGCGTTCCTGTGGTATTTGATAATCCGGCTTGCGAGCCGAAGTACGAATTCCCGCTTGCATTTAAATTCGCTTTGCCTGCTTCAAATCCGTAAAAGGCATTATTCCCGCCTGATTGATTTGACGTTCCCGCTGCCCGACCGAAAAACGAATTTTGATTTCCCGTATTGTTTGTCAAACCTGCTTCCGAACCGAAAAACGAATTTCCCGTTCCGCTTGTATTGAGCGAACCCGTTTGATAACCGAAAAATGAATTGTTGCTTCCGCTGTTGTTCAAAATTCCGGCGGAACGCCCGAAAAACGAATTGTTCGCTCCCGAATTGTTATTTCCGGTATCCAGACCGACAAACGTATTGCTGCTCGACGAAATGCTCAAAACTCTCTGACCGCCGATGTTGTATTGCGTGGCGGCGTTGAAAATTCCGGCTGTTCCCGTTCCGCCGATATTGAAATTAAATCCCGATTGCTGCGTTGTCGTGTTTTGAATATAAGGCAGATTTCCCGTAAATGTTCCGGTTAAAATCAAGTTTCCCGGAATCCGAACCGTATCTGCCGCCCTGCCCAAAACAACTGAATTAATATCGGAAACCGTCGCGCCCGCGCCGATTGCCGTCGCAAAACTCAAGTTTCCCGAGCCGAAATTAGCATCTGCGCCGAGCAGAGTATTATTATTTCCGGTCGTATTTGCCGCGCCCGTATTTGTGCCGAAAAATGAATTACTTGCTCCGCTTAAATTGTTTAATCCCGCCCGCGCTCCGAAAAACGCGTTGTAATCTCCGGTTGTTGTGAAACTTCCCGTTCGATTTCCGAAAAACGCATTTTCTTCGGCGGAAGTGTTGGCAAGCCCTGATTGACTGCCGAAAAACGAATTTCCGGCGGCAAGATTATTTCTTCCGGCGCGATAACCGAAAAATGAATTGGCGGTTTGCGTCGTATTGGAAGTTCCGGCTTCGAATCCGAAAAATGAATTATTGATTCCGGCAATCGAATTATTAGTTCCGGCATCCGTCCCGAAAAATAAACTCGTTCCGTCGCCGCCTCTGCCGAGTATCCGGTCGCCGCCTAAATCGTATTGCGTTTGAGCATTGAGAATATTTGCCGTTCCCGTTCCGCTGATATTGAAATTGGTTGACGGCTGGATCAGTGTCCGATTTTGAACAAATTCTCCCGCCGCCAAACCGCCGAGCTGATTTGAATTATTTGCGGTATTTGCAGTTGTTGCGGTATTTGCAGTTGTTGCGGTATTTGCAGTTGTTGCGGTGTTTGCAGTGTCTGCCGTCACAGCATTTACGGCATTTGTTGCGTTCGCGGCATTTTGAGCTTGAATCGCATACGGCGAACTCCGTATCGGCTGAAGCGGATTTAACATTGTATAATCTGCATCATCCGGTTTCTTGACGGCAATTCCTAATTTACGACCTGCGCCCGGAAATACGCCTGCACCGAATGACATCTCAACGGTAAAAACACCATTAGTAACCGTTACGCCCGGAATTGTGATCGGTGACCCGATCTGAACGTCGCTTAAATCATGTAAAGTGAATTGAAAATCATACGTTCCGTTTGCCGGCAGTGACATATCGGTCAGCCGACCTTGATATGTAAAGATGTTGGTTTGCGCCTCGATTGAAATGCAAAACATTAATAAACTCAGTAAAAATAAACAACTCGTTAAACTTTTCTTTTTCATTTTTCTCTCCTTTTTTGTTGGTTCGGCAGACTTTTCTTTAGGGGCGAAAAAAAGACACACCGATATTGTTCGGGCAAACAGGGAGCTTTCTGCCGTTCATTTATTCGGGTTAATTTTTAATCAAAAACTTTTCTTTTATGTGCAGAAAATCTGCAACAATTTATCCTTTTATGATTTGAAAACCGGCGTTTTTATTCACCGCTTTGCGTAAGTTTCCAGATGCCTTCTTCTTTGACGAAATTCATCGTTTCCCATTTTTCCTTTTCCTCGCCGAGATTTTCCACTTCGAGAGTCGCCTTGTCGCCGCTCATTTTTTCATTGCGCGTGCGCGGCTCGCCCTTGTAAAATTTGTTTGCCTGATCAATAAATTGATTGATCGAAGAATTTTTTTCGAGTTCTTCGAGTGTCTTTTTGGAAAACAGTTTTTTCGCCGTTTCGTAATCTTTTGTTCTGACCGCTTCGCTCAATGCCTTGACCGTTTCCGCAGGCGTTTTCGGATCTGTGATTTTCGTTTCGGTTTTTGCCGAATTTTCAGCCGGCTTATTTTCCGCCGCATTTGTCGAATTATTCGTGTTTGCCGTATTTCCGCTGTTTGCCGTATTTGCCGGTTGCTGCGCGTTGCACGCAATGGACGCAACCAATACTAATGCGATTAAAATTAATTGATAGATTTTCATAATTTTCCCTCTAAAAAAATTTACTTTCACCTTGTAAAAGCTGTGCAAATAACTCCCATCAGCGGAGCCAGAATTAATAAAAAAACTGCCGATATTATTGCGTAGGAAATTAAAAAATCATTTCCCGTCGCAAAATAAAAACCGGCGGCAAAAATTGCTGTCAAAATTAAATGCAAAAAAAGACTCGATGCCGCCGAAGCCGGATAAATCCAGCCCGATTCGATTTTTTGAACTAAAAAAACATTTGAAATACCGACGCATAAACTCACGGCAATCGAAAACAGAATCTGAAAAGCCAGAATGACAAAAAAGCTCGTCCAGATATTTCCGAGATGTTTTTTCGCATGAAGCGGATCGAGAACGCTTGCCGCGCTCAAAAGTATGTCGCTTACCAACATCAAACCGCCCGGAATAATAACGTAGAAAATCACGCTAAACCCGAATGCCGCGAAAATGCTTTTTGTAAATGTCATTTTTTCACTCTCTCGAAAACCTTTACCCGAAAATCAAAGTCCTGCCGTTTTGCACGGTTTGTTTGCCGAAGCGTCGGCTAATTCTCGCGCTTTTATGTTGGCGTTTGTTCCGGGTTTGACGACATCGGTTACACATAAAAATCCGCCGGAAATTTTCGTCACGATCAGATAAGACGTGTATTTTTCCGTGTTGTCGGCGTTTTCCGCGACATTATAGCGAAAGATCAAAGCAACCGGTTTTACCGTATTTCCGCTTTTTTTAACGCGCCATTCCGCCTTTTCGCCGAGCGTCGAATTGCCGTTTGAAAGAATATCTTCCAAATACAAATCCCATTCATTACCGTTTTTCGCGTGAGCGATTTTCAGCGTTTGCCGCAGATCGCCTGCGATTATATTGAGCCGAAAATCTCCCGCGCCGGGACACGCCTTCATCGTCCAGCCCTGATCTTTATTTTCATCAACCTTTCGGCATTCGCTCGATTTCAAATCCGTATAAACGCTCTCGATTTTCTGCGCCGAAGCGATGCTCGAGAAAACGAAAATTACGATCAACATTAAAATTGTACGGTTCTTGAATTTTTCTTTTTTCATAAATTTTTCCTCTATTTTGCTAATGCCAATTCCAGCCGCAATGCCAATTCCGTCGCCGCTTGCAACGCCGGAGCGAGAGCGGCTGGGTTCGTTACCTTTGCCGGAAATTTGACGACGATTTTCCCCGCGCTCGCTTCGATAATCCAGTCGTTATTAAAATTGGCGGCAAATCTTTCGGCGACGGTGCGTTTGTCTTCCGCTTTTGTGCAGAGAATTTGATAAATTTTCTGCACATCATTTCCGCTCACAATAAAGCTTTGGTCGAACGGCGGATAACCGATTTGCAGATCGCCGCCGCCCGCAATCGCGCGGCTGAAAATATTTCCGCCGTTTCGGCTTTTGATCTGAAATTCCAGTCCGTTTCGGCTCGCAAACGCTGCTTCGCAGCAAGTCGCGTAAAATTTCTTCTGAACCCGCGTCGGTGAATCTTCAAGCAAACGCGCCGCCGAAAAATCGGAGCTTTGCGTCTGCCGAATAACAACTTCAACCATTCGACCGGAAAAATTTCCGAACATCGTTTGCGCCGCGCTGGTTCCCTCGATTTTTGCCTGTCCGCCTAATTTATTCCGCATTTTGTCAAAATCGCCCAGCATTTCGTTGGTCGCCGGTTTGAGCTGTAAGCCGAGCTGCCGCGCGGCATTCGCCCAATCGTTTCCTTGCCGCCGCTCTTTGCGCTTGATGATAAAATACATCGCGGAAAAAACGACGACGAAAAAAATCAGCATAACAATAGCGGCGACCGCCATCAGAATATAGGCAAATGTGTTGCTTTGAACTAAAAACGCCGTCATTCCAAACTCCTGCTTATTTCAGCTTGATATAAGCCAAACTCGTGTTGTTATCCGTTCCGATCTTGAAGGCGACGAGCGAAGAATTGGCGACAATATCGCTTCCGGGCAGAGCTTTCGGTTTTGTTGCCGAAATTCCGTCATTAACGAGTTTTACGCCCGTGCCGTCGTAATACTGCAAAATTTCGGTGCGCCCGACCGATTCGTTTCCGGCGATAAAAACATATTTTCCGTCCGGCGTAACGGCGATCATATTTCCGAAACCGATGATGCCGTTGTTTCTCGTCGAGCCGTCAATAAATCTGTCGGTCGGCGCAACAATTACGGGCGCACCGCCTTTTTTCATAACGGCAAGCCGCGCTTCCGTGCCGTTTTTGTCTTTGGCATCGCGGTCGAGAAAATAGGCGACCGTTCCGCCGTTTGCGCCGACGCTCAGAGTTGCCGGAAATTCGCCGACTTGTTTTGTGTCGCCCGTTCGCAAATTCATCTGCATCAGATTTTTCTTGCCGCTTTTCGCGTCGAAATAGTAAAGCATTTCGCCGTCAATCTTCATCTGGTCGGTTCCCGCGCCGCCTTTGTCCTTAAAACCGTGAACGAGCGGTTCGCCGTCGCCGCTCTTGAACATAAACGCCGCCATCTCGTTGCTGCCCTGAACCGCCGCGAAGCCGCTTTCGGCATCAATCGCCATCTGCGTCAAATAATTTCCCGTGCGCCAGTTTTTATAATTCGTAACGACGGGTGCGCTGCCGCTGAAATCAATAATCGTGATCTGGTCGCCTTGAGCGGCTTTGGTCAAAGCGATCAGATAATCGCCGTCCGCCTGAATCGCACCGCCGTAACGCATCGAACCGCCGATTGCGCGAAGTTTTACGCCGGGAATTTCCGATATTTTTTCGGTTTTCGTGTCAAACAGATGAAGCGAAAAATCGTCGGGTTTTGTCAAAACAATGCGGTCGCCGCTGATGACGGCAAAACTGTTGTTGCTGAAATTCTCGCCGCCCGGGATTCCGCGACCTTTCGCATCGCCCGCCTTGATATAATCAACGCCCTTCACGGGTCCCGTGCCGTAAGCGATGATCGAATCGCCGACCGCGATCCGCGCCCGGTAATTGACCGCTATTCCGGTTTTAACGATCTTAAACGCGCCGCGCTGGGCGTTGATGTTTATCGAAAAGATTGAAAATAAAATTGAAAATAAAATTAAAGTGTTGATTTTTTTTAACATAAGTCTTTCTCTCCGATTAATTAAAACAATGTAAAAATTAGTAGATATTCAAAGGAATAAAATCCGGCAGTGCCTGACACCATGATTTAAGACTTCCTCCGCCCGGTATCGCCGTATAAGTTGGACCTTCAAACATGAAGGTATCGTGTCCTCCTGCCCGCTGTTTTTTAAATGCCCCCGTTACCGGAACACCGATTGTGCGAGCAATTTTGTTAATCAGGAATCTCCCCTTAAGCCCTCTGCCGGGTGAACAATGCATAAGTTCAATACAGCCGTAAGGACCAAAGATAGGTTTTAACCGACGAATGATCGGCTCAAAATATATCCAATTGTCTGTAGTCAGAGCCGAACCGTGCTTGTTGTCTATAGTCTGATCTCCCTCCGAGATTCCCACGCTTCCCGGTGATCCGTGTCCGTGGAGACGCAATATAAAAACCGAGCCGGGTTTTGCCGCCTTGAGAATTTTCGTAACCGCCTCATCAACTCCGTTAGACATTCCGCCGATATAAATCGGATTTCCGCCAGCCTTTGTTATATCGGAAACTTCATAATCCATTGAGTATCCGTCAAAAATATCCACGAAATCTACTATGTTCAGACGGCTTTCGCATTGCGTTAAGCGAAAGTAGGTTTCCCGACCGATATTTCCGTGATTCAGCATCAGTCTCTGATTTTGAAACTCCATAACCGCGATGGTCATCTTTTGCGTGAATTCACCGTCAGCGACCAGCGATGCGCCGGCTCGCGCGTTTAATAATTTCTGCATAACCCCGACCGAAGGCAATTGATCCCCTTCGGTTAAAATCGTGTAACTCATAAAATATTCTCCTAGAGTTAATTAGTTTCGGCTGAAATTGCTCCCAAATCCCGCTTGGCTTGAACCATAATTTCAGACATTCGTTCGACTTTTAAGCGACAGTCTTCCCCGCGTTTTGCATTTGTTAGCAGTTTTCGGGCTTTGGAAAACTCGCGTTTTGCCAACCGCGTCTTTTCCATACAACGGCGAAAATGCCATTCGGCGATAGTTCGCAGCTCGTTGCTTTTATTTTCTTTGGCTAATTTTATCGCCTCACCGCCGTGCCGTAATTCCTGTTCGGCAATTTCGGCAAATTGTTCGGCTTTTTCAACGGCAAGATTATTTTCCGCCATTGATTTTCTGTTTTTGACAAGAATTTTCGGGAGACTGACTTCTTTTTGCGAAATATTAAAAACGTCCGACATTTTGTTCTCCTTTTGCGAAATGTTAAATACGTCCATCATTTTGTTCTCCTTTTGCGAAATATGTGCGGGAGAAGCGAGCGAAGTAAGGGCGATAAACAAACTTACTCCGCCTTCGCATATCCCTCTTTTGAATTTATTTACTTTCTGCGTATTTCAGCCGCGTAAAATCACCGCCGATTAAAAATTAATTCGGCAGTGCCGTCACAGGTCGGTCGCCGTTTGAACCGAATTGAAAAGCTGTGAAACCCGCTTGTGTTTGCATCAGATACCAAACTCCATTGCCCGGTCTGAAGACAACCGAATCGGTAAAGCCGTCGCCGTCATAATCTCCCGGCGCGGGAATATCGCCGTTCGTGCCGAACGGGAAAGAGTAATAACTGTTGTTTTCGCTCCGCAGAACAAACCACTCGCCCGTCGCCGGTCGGAAGATGGCGACATCCGTTTTGCCGTCGCCCGTGTAATCACCCTGAACGGGTATGTCTGTTCCGACTCCGAACGACAGAGCGGAAACTCCGAGTGATGAACGGTCGAGCCACCACTGCCCGTTTGACGGGCGGAAAATAGCTTTGTCGGTGATGCCGTCGCCGTCGTAATCCGCCGCGACCGGAATATCGCCGTTCGAGCCGAAGGTTTCCGCGACAAACTGCCCGTCCGAACTGTTGATCCGATACCAAACGCCGTTTGACGGGCGGAAAACCGTGATGTCGCTAATGCCGTCGCCGTCATAGTCGCCGGGAACGGCTTTGTCGCCGTTCGTGCCGAATTGGATTGATTCGTAAGTACTGGTCGAACTGTTGATCCGATACCAAACGCCGTTTGACGGGCGGAAAACCGAGACATCTGTTTTGCCGTCACCGTCAAAATCGGCAGCCGCAATCATATCGGTCGAAACGCCGAACTGCGTCGAGGCAAAACCGTTTTGCGATTGCTGTATATACCAGACGCTCGTTGACGGGCGGAAAATCGAAACGTCCGATTTGCCGTCGCCGTCGAAATCAGCCGGAACGGTTTGATTTAATTGAAATTCGTAAATCGGTCGTCTGTCGTTTAAATCCGTGTCAACCGACGTTGCATAAATGTTTCCGTTAGCAATGTGAATCTCTCTGCCGAATCGCTGCGGCACATAAGAATCGGTCGGCTGAAGTTTTTGTCTTTCTCGCCAAACTCCGCCGGTCTTTGTGAAAAGATAAACAGCACCGCGCGTGCCGGAATAATTCGTATCTGAAACAGCGATTGTGCCGCCGCTGATGGAAATATCCTCGCCGTAGTCAGCGGTCGGCGTATCACTGAGCGGCACGAGCGTTTGCTGATTTATCCAGAAAGTTCCGTTGCGCTGGTAAACATAAACTTTCTGCGGATTGATCGTCTGCTCGGAAAGAACCAGCGTGTCGCCTTCGATGTCAAATGAAAATCCGATAAATCCCGTACCGGGAGTCGTTATTCTCGCCTGTTGCGTCCAATTGGTGTCGCTTCCGGTGAAAACATAAACACTGCCGCCGGTTGCATTCGGGGAGACGGGAGCGTTTAGACAGATACAAGTTCCGCCGGAAACGGCGATTGTATTGCCGCTGTATCTGACTCTGCTTCCGAAAAATTGCAGATCGTCCGTAACCGACGGAACGAGTTTTTTACGAAATACGAACGCGCTGACACCCGGATCGCGGAAAACATAAACGGCTTGATTATTCGATCCGCCGTTCGCGCCGATGATGAGTGTGTCCCCCTGCATAGCCAGACTCGCGCCGAAATGATGATTGTCAACCTGATCCGCTGACGGTGCAGTCAGTGCTTGAGAAAAAACGAAAGTCGAACCGTTGTATTTATAAATGCTGACTTCGCCTCTTCCCGTATTTTTGTTCGGCGCGGAAACGGCGAGCGTATTTCCGTTTATTGCTAAGGCATCTCCAAAACGATTTGAAGTATCAAGCGGAACAGAAAGCGAGGCGTTCTCTGCCCAATTACCATTAGATGTTCGCCTGAACACATAGACGAAGCCTCGATCGTTTTGAAATGTAGGCGCGCCGACAGCCATAAAATCTCCGCTAACCGCAAAACGCTCTCCGTAATATGAACCGTAGCTAGTGCTGTAAATTTTTTGAACCTGCACGAATTTCGGGTCAATCGTTACCGGATAAACCGCCCGTTCGTCTTCGACTTCGAGAAAAATCTCGCCTGAATCTTCGACGCGCATCGCCGCCGTTAAGATCGTGTTTTCCGCATCCCAAACTTTCAGATTTTCATAACGCATTATCTTGCCGTTTTCTTTGTTTGAAAGTTCGAGCGATTGTCCGTTGTCAATTGCTTTAGCAATGCTGTCGGTCGTTAAAATCAAGCGCAATTTTTCATCGCCGCTGTTCGGTTTTTGATGAACGATAAAGCCTTGTTCCAAACCGTCCGGCTGATTTTGAAACCACTCGGTCAGGATTTTGGATTTTGGATTTTGGATTTTGGATTTTTCGATTTCAATGCGGTTTCCTTTTTTGACGGTTTCGCCCGTTTCGAGCAAAGTCTGATTTGTGCCGCGTCCGATTGATTTTAATTGCCAGTCGAATTTCCAATCGTTTTTATAATCGGAAATTTTTACACCTGTTTTATCAAAATCGGCGCGGAATTTGTGCGCGTCGTTTTCCGCGTAAAAATCGCTCCGGTTTGTTTTGCTCGGCTCAAAAGAATACCGCACCGCCGTGTATGCTTCGACAAACGATTGGTAACTGCCGTCTTTTTTCAAATGTTCGATGGCTTCATTGCCCTGCAAATTTAAAGATTTATTTAATTCGGCGGTTTCGGAACCAGCCTGCGCCGCCGGATTCTGCCCGGTTGCGGCGAAAAATAAAATCGTAAAAATACCCGTAAAAATTAATGTCGTAATAATTAAAAACTGCTTTTTCATTTTCTCTCCTTAAAAAATTTTCTTATTTACCCGAAGTTCGTTTCATCCACGTATAATCGCCGCCGACCGTTTCCAGCGTCGTGCCGCGAAATTCACCAACGCCCCGGAGTTTTCCTGCGCTCACGGTAAATGGATATTTGCCGTAGATTTTTCCGTCGTGCGTAAATTCGACGAAGTACGTGCCGTCCTGCGCGGTGATGTCATTGATTCCGAGCGGTGTTTGAGCGGCATTTTTGGCGAAGATGATTTTGTAGCGCGACCATTTCCGCATCGGCGCGAGAGTTGTCGTTTCCGGGTGATTGGTCACGCCGATAACTTTGCCGTCTTTTTCGCGAATGATTCGGGCGGAATATCTGCCGTAATCGCTTTTTCGTTTGCCCGTGCCTTCGAGCATATCGCGCATCCAAATGTTGAATATAAAACCGTTTGACGTATCGATCAGGGCGTGGTCGTTCCAGAGTCCGTCCATCAAAAACCACGATTTGCCGCCCTCGCCCGAATACGGCGTAAGCGTAAATGGGAACTGGTCGAAAACTTTTCCGCCGGTGGAAAATTCCAGAAAATAATCGCCCGCGCCGGGAAGAATCAGGTCGGATTTTCCGTCCGTTGGTGAAAAACCCTGCATCCAAAACGATTTATTGCGTTTCGGTGCTTGCGCGTTCGTTTCGTATGTACCGAGCGTCTTGCCGTCCGCGCTTTTGATTTTCATCGTAACTTTCGCGTCCGTGCCGTTCGTCGAAAGATTCATCGCCCGCGCCTGTTCAATAAAAATCCTTTTATTGTCGTAATTGAAATTGATGTAATCCATCAAAACTTCGTCGAGAAGTCCGCCCGCGCCCGACACGAAATTGATTTTGGGCGTGGAATTTCCCGCTGTCTGATTGTTCGTCGGCTGCGCCGTTTTTGTTTGCTGTTCCTGCTGCGGCGTGTCCGGTTTCTTTTTAATCGCGTTTTTCAGCGTGTTTAATTGCGCGTTTGCAATAATTGCCGAAGCAAAAATAATGATTGTTAATAGAATCGTTTTAAACATAATTTCTCCTGAATGAATAGCGATAATTTTTTATTTTTTTTATTCGCTTTGTTTGCGGGTTATTAGAAAAAGTAAGAATCTTTTTTTATCAAAGTGAACTTTTTTCACCTTCAAAATTTATAACTTCTTACCAACTCGATTTCGGGCGAAAAACGCTCGAAATTTATTGATAACTCTTTATTTGGGGCGAAAGCCGTTTATTTGCGTTTCTAAAGAGTTTAAGCAGATCAAAATTTGATTTTCCGCCGGTTCGGTAAAGTGAACTTTTCCGCTTGCCAGCAAAATCTCGATTTTCAAAACCTCCCTTTCAAGCAATGAAGCCGATTCGGAAAGGGATAAAAAAAGAGTTTCAATGCGGCACAGCGGACAAAATTTCCGGGAAGTTTTTGAAACCCGCCGGATTTGAACGATCTGTTTCGTTTCAACCGTAATTTCGATCCGCTTTCTGCGCCGATTGAAAATATCTTTCCAAAATAACCATTGCTTCATTTTTTGCATCGTTGTAATATGTTGTCACCCCAAATTCAGGCAACATTGATCTGCTATGCCCTGTAACTTAGCAGACATCGAATTTTGCAATCTACCAAAGATTGTTCAAAAAAAGTTCAAAAAGTTATCAAAGAACCATTATGTTGTTGAAAGAAAACACTTTATATGAATTTGAGGAGTTTGTTTTAGATACTTCTGAGCGCACGCTCCGGCGCGAAAATGAAACGGTTTCCGTAACTCCGAAGGCGATTGAAACGCTTTGTCTGCTGGTTGAAAACCACGGAAAACTGCTGTCCAAAGACGATTTGATGAACGCGCTCTGGGCGGATACTTTTGTCGAAGAGCGGAATCTGGCGCAGAATATTTTTACCTTGCGAAAGATTCTCGGGGAAAACGGTGACGGCAAAAAATTTATCGAAACCGTTCCGCGCCGGGGTTATCGTTTTATTGCCGAAGTTCGTCCAATAGATTTGGAACGAGAAGAATTTATCGAAGTTTCTCTGGCAAAACAGACGACCATTAAAGCCGAAGGCAATGTTTCATCTCACGATCTGACCGAAGCCGTCAGAGAAACCGCCAAATCGTTCTCGCTCGAAAAAGATTTTGAAGAAAATCAATTAAAACGAATCGAAACTGCCGAATTTTCCAAACCTTTTTATCAAAGATTTTCCTTTGTTGCGGTAAGCATTTTGTTTATTTCATTTTTCGGCGGCGGGTTTTGGCTCTGGCAAAACGGCATACCGGAAAATGGTCGCAATGTTTCAGCAAACGCAAATTTTTCGGATATAAAATTTGAACGCCTGACCGATTCCGGTAAGACATTTTTTCCCGACATCTCACGCGACAAAAAACAGATCGTCTATGTTTATAACGACAAAGGCAAAGACAGCCTGAGATTGCAAAATCTGGCAACGGGCAGCGTGACGGAAGTTATTCCGCCGACGGATTCCGAGATCGGTCCGCCGTTTTTCTCAAACGACGGCGATCATATCTTTTATCGTTTTTCCGAAAAAGGCTCGGAAGGAATGATTTACCGCGTTCCTTTGTTCGGCGGCAGTCCGCGCAAAATCATCGGCGGTGTCAGAAGCGATGCGTCTGTTTCGCCCGATGGAAATTGGCTTTCGTTTATTCGCTATGAAGCGCAAAACGATGCCTGGCAATTGATTATTTGCCAAACCGACGGCACGAATGAACGCGTTATCGCTTCGCGTTCGGGCGAGAAAATTCTTCTCGATTGGGGACAAACTCCGGCTTGGTCGCCCGATAATCAAAAAATAATCGTCGGCGGTCTAACCAAAAATCTCGGCAAAAACGCCGATAAAAAAAAGATTTATCTGCTCGAATATGAAATAGCAAGCGGCGCAGAAAAAGTTTTGGAAACGCCGGAATGGAGCGGAATCGGAAAATTCGTACGGCTTCCCCATCAGCCGGATTTAATTATTCTGGCGCAGGAAAGCCGCGAATTGCCTTATCAAATCTGGCAGCTTTCAATTTCGACCGGTGAAGCGAAAAAAATCACGAATGATCTGACCAATTACGGACACTTAACCGTTGCCGCCGACGGTGAATTTATTTTAACCAGCGAGCGACGTACGGATTATAATTTATGGCTGATAAATTTGGCGGATAAAGAAGCGCGGCAAATTACATTTAAAACGGCGGTTTTAAATGGCGGCGGCGGTTTGAAATGGTCTTCGGACGGCAAAAAACTCGTCTATACCGTTGCCGAAAATACATATTCAAGCAATATCTGGACAATGGACATGGAAACTTTTGAAACCCGGCAGATGACATTTGACGAAAATAAAAGAAACTGGCTGCCGATCTTTACGCCGGACAGCCGCTCGATCATTTTCGCATCGGATCGCACGGGAAATTCGCACATCTGGCAGATGGATTTGAACGGCGAAAATTTAAGGCAAATTACCGAGGGCGACGGCGAAGGTTTTCCGCAAATTACGCCGGACGGAAATTGGCTGCTCTATGTTTCGCCGTCGGACGTTCCGCAATTTTTGCACAAAAGACCGTTTCACGGCGGCGAATCCGTTCTTCTCTACGATAATGCGAAAGGCAGCAGTGCCGTTTCGCCCGATTCGAAGCAAATTGTTTTCGGATATTATGACAATGAGGAAACAAAGAGAAGCCCTTGGAAATACGGCATCAAGTCGCTCGAACCCGGCGACCAGCCGCAGGAAATCGGCATTCATCCGTATTTGGGAGCGATGAGTTGGGAAAATGATTCGAGCGGTTTTTATTATATCAGCGAGGGCAGAACGCTTAATAATATCCGGTTTTATTCGGTTGCCGACGGCGCAACCAAACCGGTTACCGAATTTGAAGATCTAAAAATGCGCTTTATCAGCCTTTCCCCCGACGGTAAACAAATCGCCGTTTCACGCGGCGCAACCGTCAGTAATATTATTAAAATCAAAGGTTTTCGATAAAGTTAAAGTTTTCGGAACTTTTTCCGTAATTCGATTTAATTTTCCGACATCTTCTTGCTTTTTGAGCGGTTTTGGGTTTAATATCTTCAACATAACTTTTCAAAATTTTAACGATTTTGTATTTTCAAAATACACTTCGAAATGTTGTTTTCATTCTTAAAACAACATAATTTAACCCCTTAAGTCATAACTAAAAGGAGAAAATTGATGAATAGATTTGTACAGGGTTTTATGACGTTTGCGCTTGTTTTTTTAACGGCGCAGATAACTTTTGCGGCAACTTTTACGGTAACCAAAACAGCCGATACCAATGACGGTGTGTGTGATGCGGATTGCTCTCTGCGCGAAGCAATCGGCGCGGCAAATGCTTCGCCTGAGGATGATATCATCGAATTCGATGCAGCTGTTTTCGCTACCCCGCAAACCATTACTTTGACCGGGACAGAGATAATTATTTCCGGCAGCACCGGAACTTTGACAATCAACGGAACAGGCGCGGATATGCTGACGATTGACGGCAATTTGACCAGCCGGATACTTAACATCATTAACGCTACGGCTTTTATCAATGATATGACATTTACGAGAGGCACCGGTGTCGGCGCGCTGAATACCGGACGCGGCGGAGCGATCTATAATGCAGGCGGAATAGTCGCCATCAATAATTCCGTGATTACCGGAAATACGGCGACAGCCGGCGGAGGGCTAAATAACGCGGCAACTACCGGTCCTTCCGTTCCCGCAACTCTGACGATTAATAATTGTATTGTTTCCAATAATACCGCAACCAGTTCGGGCGGCGGAATGCAGAATTTTTCGACCAGTACGGTGACCATTAACGATTCGACTTTTACGGGAAACACGAGCGGCAGCACGACCGGCGGCGGCGGCGGACAATTTAACGGCAGAGTGCTGATCACGAATTCGACATTTGCCAACAATAATGCTTCCAGCGGAAGCGGCGGCGGTATTCATACAAACGGAACGCTCGGGACGATTCTGACAAATGTAACAATTGTCGGCAATACTTCGACAAACAACGGCGGCGGATTTCATCGCGGCACGACAAACGTCAACTTTTTTATCCGCAACAGCATTGTTGCCGGAAACAACGGAACGGCAGCTTCGCCGGACGTTACAAATTCGACTAACGGATTAAATTCGGAAGGCAACAACATTATCGGCAACGTCGGAACAAGCACCGGCTGGGTCGCTTCCGATCTGCTTAATACCGATCCGATGCTCGGAATGCTCGCCGACAACGGCGGATTCGGAATGACATTTTTGCCGATGGCGGGTTCGCCGGCGATTGACGGCGGACAAAACTGCGTTCTCGATTTAACCTGCTCCGCCAATAATCCGCCGCAAGCCGTAACGACCGATCAGCGCGGCGTGGCGCGTCCGCAGGGAGCGGCGGTTGACATCGGTTCGGTCGAAGTTGCTTCGGCGGCTTCGGATGCTACGGTCAGCGGTCGCGTTTTAGCACCGGGCGGCGTGGCGCGAAGCCGCGTTGTTGTTACGCTCAGCGATAAGAACGGAGTTATTAAAACCACCTTCACAAATAATTTCGGATATTTCACTTTTACGAATGTTCCTACAGGGCAAACATATTCGCTTGGTGCCGAATCGAAACAATATAACTTTACGCCGCAAGACGTAACGGTCAACGGCGACGTAACAGGTTTGACAATTACCGCAACTTCGGAAAATCGGAAGTAATAAGCGGTAAATGTGCTTTTCAAACGGCACGAGCGAGCGGTTTAGTGAGCCATATTTCAATAAAAATCAAGTTTATTTGATAAAAAGAGAAACTCGCTAAACCGTTCGCTCGTGCTGTTTTTTCGTTTAAGAAACAAATTTGTAGCCGAGACCGTGAATGGTTTGAATAAATTGCGGATATTTCGGATTATCTTCGAGCTTTTGCCGTAGCCACGCGACGTGAACATCAACGGTGCGCGTCGAAGGCATCGCGTCATAACCCCAAACTTCGTCCAATAATTCATCGCGCTTTAAGACTTCGCCGCGATGTTCGATCAGATATTGCAGAAGTTTAAACTCCAGTGCGGAAAGTTCGACCGGTTTGTTTTCCTTTAAAACTTCGGCGCGGCGGAAATCAACCGCAATTGAGCCGAATTTAAATGTGCCGATGGCGTTTTGATGCGTATTTACCGAACGCCGGAGAAGTGCTTCGATGCGGGCGAGCAGTTCCATCACTTCAAAAGGTTTTGTCAGATAATCGTCCGCGCCGAGCTTTAATCCGAGAACTTTATCAATCGTTTCGCCTTTTGCGGTCAGCATCAAAACGGGCGTTTCGACATTTTTCCGGCGCAGATCGCGGCACACGTCAAAACCGTTTTTACGGGGAAGCATCACGTCCAAAATTATCAGATCGAACGATTCTTCAAGCGCAAGCGCAAAACCGCTTTCGCCGTCGGTCGCGGTTTTAACTGCAAAACCCTCGCTTTCTAAACGGTCGGTCAGCGTCAGGATCAGACCTTTTTCATCTTCGACTAATAGAATTTTCATTTAATATTTCTCAATAGTTTAGCAGACGGTCTTTGACCGTCGGCTGTCAGTTTCTATCGCTAGTCGCGGTCAAAGACCGCTTGCTAAACTGTTAGTATTCAAAGGCTTAAATGTTCAATGGTAAATGAACGATGAATTTGCTTCCCTTTCCGATTTCGCTTTCGACTTTGATTTTTCCTTTATGCGCCTCGACGATTTGTTTGACCAGACTCAAACCCAGACCGTTGCCGTGAATCTGCTCGTCAACGACCGTTTTGGCGCGGTAAAACGGCTCGAAAATCTGTGCTAAATCTTTTTTGGAAATGCCGATTCCTTTGTCTTCGACCGAGATTTTTAAATTTCCCCCGCCGCTAATTGCCGAGATTTTCAGCCGGCGATTGCCGTTTGAATATTTGATCGAATTGATTATCAAATTCTGAAGCGCGTGGCTCAAGGCATTTGAATCGGCGGAAATGACGGGCAGTTTTGTGCTAAATTCCTTTTCTACGACAAACTCTTTTTCGCTCAATAAAGGCTGACATTCATTAAGCGCGTTTTCGATGATTTCCGTTATCTCGACGGGGCGAAAATCGAATTTCCGTTTTCCCGAACGCGCTCCGGCAAATTCGAGAATCTGTTCGACCATCGCGGTCAATTTTTTGCCCTCGCCTTTGATCAAATTCCCGTATTTCTCGATTTGACCGGGCGAATTTACCACGCCGTCGGTCAGGTTTTCGCCCGCCGAATAAATTACCGCGAGCGGCGTGCGGAATTCGTGAGAAACCGAAGAAACGAAATCGAGCTGCCGCTGTGCCAATTTTTGAGAACGCCGCGCCGAAACGAAGATCAAAACCACGCTTGCCGCCAGAAGCGACAAAATCCCGAAACTGATTGCCAGATTTCGGTAGCGCGTGTTGGCGATAAACTGTTCGAGCGAGCCTTCCGAATGCTGTACGTTCAGAGTCCACATGCCTTCGGTCGAAGCTCCGTTTCTTTGAAATATATTGATACGCGGCTTTGAATCGGATAGAACTTTTACATCAACCTGTTTATTTTCAAGCATTAGCGCGGGCGCTTTGGCAGTTCTCGTTTCGATCTGGCTGAATATGACGCTGTTTGTCATTGTCATCGGTTGTCCGATGATTTTCTCCGTACCTTCGCTTGCCGTAAAGGAAAAAGTTCCGGCTCTGACATCAAATAATTTCGCACTCGCATCGCTCGAAGAAAGCGGCGCGTCATCAGTCTTGAAAATCGCCTCGTTTTTCCCGTCAATAATTGCCAGATTAAAATTTGCCGTGTCGGTTTTGGCAAAATATTTTTCCGTTAAATCGTGAAAAATCCGGTTTTTAATCACCGTTTCATCGAGTTTGATAATTAAAAAACCGTATTTTTCGAGCAATTCCAAAGGCGCGGGAATTCTGTTGTTGGTCAGTTCTTTTCCCCGATTAGCAACGATTTGTCGAAAATCTTCCGTGTCTTTATAGATGATTGCCGTCAACGCCGAATTTTCAGCGTCAACCGTTTTGAAATTTTTAGCGTCCGCCAAATTTGGTTTTATTTTTTGCAGATCTTCCGTCCAAACCGCATTTTCAAATTGTCCGGTTTCCTTATTAAATTGTCGAAGCTCGTCATTTTTATCAATTCCGAAAAAATAAAAATCTTTGACGAGTTCGGGATATTTCGCCTTTTCGCGCCATAAAATATAGCGTCTGTGAAAATCCTTAAAGTCGTTTTTCTGGAAATTTTCCGCCGTCAGTTGGAAATTAAAATAGACGGCTTGAATCTCGCGGTTAAAATCTTCGGCAAAACGGCGCGTGTCATCCTGCAAACGGCTCTGCATCCGTTCGCTTTCCGCCTCGCTGATCTGCCCGAGCCATCTGTATTGCAAACCGGCGAGCAGAACGAGCAAGCCGAGCAGAAAAACGACCGACAAAACGGGAAACCATGATTTTTCCTTCCAAAACTTCATCACCGGGAATTTTATCACGCTTTTTATCTGTTTTTATCTCGATTCGAGCAGATTTTACATTCTTTACAATTATTTTGCTTTGTCTTAATAAACCGCTTTTACAAACGAAATATACTTTAATGCGGTTGATGCGCAATGTTCTAAAAAAATTAAATTTTTAATTGAAAACATTTTACATTCTTTACAAATTCTTTGCGTCGTCTTAAACACTTGCAAAAATTTTTCTGCGATACTGCCGTTAGTCATAAAGACAAATTCAAAATTTTAGGAGATAAAATATGAAAAGATTTTTTGTAATGATACTTTTGGTTTCTACCTTTTTTATCGGTTTAAGTGCATTGGTCGAGCAAGCCGGAGCAAAATTCAAATCCGATGCCAAGGCTCTGGAATTGATCCGGCAAGCCCGCATCGCCATCGGCGGCGATGCCAATATCGCGGCGGTTCGCAGTATGACGATTGCGGCAAATACGACGCATTTCTTTGAAAAAGACGGCTTAGCGCAGACCGATCAAGGCACTCTTGAAATCAATATGCAGTTGCCCGGACAATTCAGCAAAATGGTCAGAATCGGCAATCCCGAAAACGCGACCGCCGGAACGGAAGTTCAAAAACAGGTTGAAGTGATCGTGATGAGCAAAGACGGCGAAACGTTTTCGGCAGTTCCTTCGACGAGAGGCAAACAGGGCGTTTTTATCGTTAAAGACGGCGATGGAAAAATTCTGACCGAAGAGATCAGAGGCGGCGATGGCGCAGAGCGCAAAATCATCATCAAGAAAGATGACGGAACGATTCAGGAATTAACGCCGGGCGAAAAAGACAAATTTGTTGTCAAAACCGATGGCGACAACACGCAGGTTTGGAACACCGAAGACGGCAATAAAATCGCCGTCAGCAAAACTTTGAAAACGGAAACTTTTGCCGGCAACCGCCAAAATGAAATGTTTCGGATGACGCTGGCTCTGCTTTTGACCGCGCCGGAAGGCTTGGACGTGAGTTACACTTTTGCGGGTGAAGGCAATGTTGACGGAAACTCGTGCAACATCGTCGAAGCGCGAACAAACGGTTCTACATTCAGACTTTTTCTCGATAAATCAACCTTTCTGCCGCGAATGGTCAGTTATGACGGGAGAGATCTTCCGCAAATTATCAGAGTGAAAAAAGAAGGTTCGGGCGAGATTATCACGGAAAATATCGTCGGAACAATTAATCCCGCAGGCGGAAAAACGGTTGAGCATCAAGTTAAATTCTCGGATTTCCGCAGCGTCGGCGGTCTGCTTTTGCCGCACGCCTGGACGGAATCGGTCGGCGGAAAGCAGACGCAAAATGTTGACGTTAAAAGTTATGAAGTAAATCCGGCAAATATCGCGGATAAATTCAAAGGTCAAAAAGTTTTTGTCAGAAAAGCGAAAGATCAATAATTTTGATACTTAATAAAAAAATAAAAGTAAAATATTTGGTAAAGCAAGCGGTCTTTGACCGCGTTTCACCGCTAATTTATCAGGGAAACGCGGTCAAAGACCGCTTGCTTAACGGTGGTTTGTATTTTTGAGATGGTTTTTATTAAAAAAAGCACAGTAAATGCCGCGCTTCTTCATTAGAAGCGCGGCATTTTGCTTGTCGGCTTGCCTTGTTTAAGCTATCGAATAAATATCTCTACTTAAAATCCGGCATTTGTGCTATCTTCAAATGTTCTTGAAATTTAGATCAGTTTTACCAGAGAAATAAAATGAGAAAAAATATACGAATTATAATGATTATTGCCGCGCTCGGCGTGGTTTTCGGCAGCGTTTCGGCGAGTTTCGCACAGATAAAAGTCGGCGGTTACAGAGCGATTTCCGTCGAGGATGCGGGCGCGGTCGAGGCGGCGGAATTTGCCGTTAAAACGCAGAGCAAAAAGGAAGAAATGAAGATGTCGGTCGAATCCATCAAAAAAGCCGAACGTCAGGTCGTTGCCGGAATGAACTATAAACTTTGCATTGAAGTTTATTATCCGAGCGAAGAGGACGAAACGGACGGCGTTTTGATATTTGCACAAGCCATTGTTTATAAAGACTTAAAAGGCAACTTCAAATTGACCTCATGGATGGAAGCCGAATGCGCTCCCGAAGAAGAATAATCAAAATCCGAAATAAATTCGATAAATTTATCTTGAACTCATATAAATTTAGTTACTGTAATGAGCGCAAGTCTGAGAATTTTTAATAAATTTCCTCCAACTAAAGTTCTTTGAAAAAACAAAGCCGTAAAAACTTCGGTTTTAGCTCGCGGAGGCGAGCGGCAGCGTGTAGCCACGCGCGGGAGCGCGTGGAACGCCAAAAACGAATCGCAAAGCCCGCGTTAGCGGGCGGCAGAATTATTCAATTTGACGGATGTCTGTCGCTCTCTACGAGAGCTTAAATCAATTTTCACATTAAATAATCCCGTAGCTGACGCTAACGGGCTACACGCTGTCGCCATCTTCGATGGCTGATTTAATACGGTAATTATTTTTTCAAAGACCATGAGTTGGAGGCAATTTATCCGACCAACAGTCGATTGATTTACACTCATTAAATCTATTCAAATCGCTTCGGAAGCAGAATTTCCATCGCATCGTCAACCGTTACGATGCCGACGATTTCTTCAAATTCATCCAAAACGGGCAGTGCCAGCAGATTGTATTCGGCAATGGTCATCGCAACTTCTTCGGAAGGATCGTTCGGTCTGGCAAATTGAAATTTTGTCCGCATAACCTTTTCCAGCAGAAACGACGGATCGGCTAAGATCAAACTTCGCAAAGTTACAACGCCTTCGAGTTTCCAGGAATTTTCTTCGCTGACGATGTAGAGATAATAAATCATATTCGGCGTTTCAGCCATTT